>CAUJJQ010000158.1 GCA_963205285.1 Pseudomonadota bacterium
GCCCAGTACCGTGCCCTGTGCGCCCAGCCGGTCGGTGACAAATTCAAACGCGGTGTGGCGATAATAATCGAGCCCGCGCACCAGACGGCTGTTGCGCTGCCAAGCCACCCCTGCCGCATCCAGCCCAGCGGTTACCGCGCCAAAAAAATCCTGTGCTTGCGGCGTCAGAAAGGCGTCAATGTCGGGCGCCGCATCGGCAATCGGGCGGTCGCGCGGGTCTTTGCTGTCCAAAATCCGCATCGGGTTCTTGTCGAGCCGCGTCAGGCTATCTTCCGACAAAGCACCGCGATGCGCCTCAAAATGCGTCACCAGCGCGCCGCGCCACGCATCGCGGCTTTCGCCATCGCCCAGCGTGTTGAGTTGCAGGGTAACGCCCTCTGCTACGCCAAGTTCGCGCAGCAAATGGTCGGCAAAGCAAAGCAGTTCAACATCAGCGAACGGGCTGTCGCTGCCCAGCACTTCGGCGTCGAGCTGGTGAAATTGACGATAGCGGCCCTTTTGCGGACGTTCATAACGAAATAGCGCGCCGTGGGTCGCAAGTTTCAATGGCGCGTGCTGCTGCCAGCCATTGCTGATATATGCCCGCGCGATCCCCGCTGTAAATTCGGGACGCAGCGTGATCGAATCGCCCCCGCGATCCGCAAAACTATACATTTCCTTGGAAACAACATCTGTCGTCTCCCCCAGCGAGCGAGCGAATACGGCGGTTGGTTCGATAACCGGCATCTCAACCCGCCTAAAGCCATACAACCGCCGCACCCGGTCGAATGTGTTGACAACATGATGGAATCGGTCGGCGAAATCGCCCAACATATCCTGTGTGCCGCGAACCGGCTGGGGGGGTGCAATATTTGCCATGACGTCGGAGCGCTTAGGGGAAGCGCCGCGCCCGCGCAATCACGCTCGAAACGGCGCTTGAACCGCCCGGATTATTGCGCATAGATGTCAACAAAAGTAGACGGCTCAAACGGGGGCTGCGAATTATTTAACAAGGGGTCTGATCCATGCGTCTCATACCATTGCTCGCCGCGTCAACGGCGCTCGCCATCTGTGTGCCCGCCGCGCTGCAGGCGCAAGGCGCGCGCGTTGCGGTCGAGCAATCCATGCCACCGTTGCCCGCCAATTTGAACCCCGGTCAATACCCCGGCACGATGCGGCTTGTTGTTGATGCCAGCGATGTCGCCCATGCGATTATGACGGTGGAACAACATATTCCGGTTGCCAACGCGGAGCAGATGACGCTGCGCTTTCCCGAATGGCTGCCCGGTAAACATGCGCCGCGCGGCGCGATTGGCGATATGGCTGGACTGAATTTTTCGGCCAATGGCCAGGTGCTGAATTGGCGCCGCGATGTCGAGGATGTCTATAGCTTTCATGTCGATGTGCCGCGCGGTGCGCGCGAAATCACCGTGCGCTTTCAATTTCTTGCCCCCACGCGGGAGAGTGAGGGGCGGGTCAATATGACCCCCGCGATGTTGAACCTGCAATTTGAACAAGTATCGCTATATCCGGCCGGTTATGCGACGCGCAATATCCGCGTGCAGCCCAGCGTTATCCTGCCCACTGGCTGGCAGGCGGCCACCGCGCTTGATGGCGCAACCAATGTGGCGGGCACGCAAAATCGCATCAATTATGGGCCGACCGACTATGAAACATTGATCGATTCGCCGATGTTTGCCGGGGCCCATTTCCGGCGCTGGGATTTGGGGCAGGGTGTCCATCTGAACGTAGTGGCCGATGACGCCCAATATCTCGAAGCCCGTGATGAACATATCGCGGCCCACCGCGCGCTGGTTTCCGAAGCTGTGGCATTGTTCGGCACACGCCATTTCGACCATTATGAATTGCTGCTCGCGCTGACCGAAGAAATGGGCGGCATTGGCCTTGAACATCATCGCTCATCGGAAAATGCGCGCGAAACCGATTATTTCACTGAATGGGATAATAATGGTTCGGAACGCGGACTGTTGCCGCACGAACTGACGCACAGTTGGAACGGCAAATATCGCCGCCCTGCGCACCTGTGGACGCCCGACTATGCGACGACCATGGATGGCCGCCTGCTCTGGGTTTATGAGGGGCAGACCGCCTTTTGGGATCTGGTGCTCGCCGCGCGTTCGGGCATGCAGACATCGCAGATGGTGATTGATGAATGGGCGCGCAACGCCGCTTTTTACGCCGCGCAACCTGGTAGGGCTTGGCGCAGTGTTGAGGATACGACGCTCGACCCGGTGATGGCGGCGCGGCGGCCACGCCCCTTTCCGACCGCGACGCGGACCGAGGATTATTACAACGAAGCATCATTGATGTGGCTGGAGGCTGACCAGATTATGCGCCGCCTGTCGGGCGGTGCACGCGGGATGGATAATTTTGCCCGCAATTTCTTTGGCGGGCATGATGGGGATTGGGGCACCGTTACATATGAATTTGACGATGTGGTTGCCGCGCTTCAGGCAGTGCAACCATATGATTGGGCGCAGTTTTTGAATAATCATATGCGCGGCGTCGGGCAGCCCGCGCCAATCGCCGGTTTGGAAGCGGCCGGCTATCGACTGGTGTGGCGCGATACGCCCAGTGAATATGACGGCGAACGGATGAAGGAGGGCGGCTATCTCGACCTTTATTTCTCGCTCGGTATCAATATCAACCGTTCGGGCGAAGTTTCCGCCATCCAGTTTGACAGCCCGATGTTCAACCAAGGGGTGACCAACGGCACGCGGATATTGGCGGTCAACGGGCTTAGTTATAATCAGGACAGGATGCGCGCCGCCATCCGTGCGGCGAGCGATGGGACAACCCCCATCACGCTCCTGGTGGAAAAGGGTGGGCGCTATCGCACCATAACCCCGCAATGGACGGGTGGGCTGCGCTATCCCCATACTGAACGCGCGTCGAGTGAACCCAATGGCATGGACGCACTACTGACGGCGCGGCGTCCGCAATGAGGGTTGGCCTTGCGCTTGATGGTGACAGGGGTTAGGGCGCGCGCCTCTTCCCCCACCGCCAAGCAAGGTGACCCATGCGTATCGACCTCATCCCCGCGGGGGATAATGTGCCCCATAATATCAATGTGCTGATCGAGGTGCCGATCGGCGGTGAGCCGGTCAAATATGAATTTGACAAGGCATCGGGCGCGCTGTTCGTTGACCGCATTTTGCATACGCCGATGCGTTACCCCGCCAATTATGGCTTTATCCCGCATACAATGGGGGATGATGGTGACCCGCTCGACGTGCTGGTCGTTACCCGTTCCCCGATCATGCCAGGCGCGGTGATAAAGGCGCGTCCGGTTGGCGTCCTGTTGATGGAGGATGATAAGGGCGGGGACGAAAAAATCGTCGCCGTGCCGGTCGACACCACATTTCCTTATTATGCCGAAGTGGGCGGACATGACGATCTGCCGCCGATTGTAACCCAGCAAATCGAACATTTTTTCCAGCATTATAAGGATCTGGAACCGGGCAAATGGGCCAAGCTCAAGGGTTGGGGCAATGCCGATGATGCACGGCGCATCATCAACGAATGTATCGAACGCGCGAAAGGTTAGTTTTTGTCGGCTACACCCTCGGGCGACACCATGGCAATATCATAGCGCGGAAAGGGAAAGGCGATGCCGTTTTGACGGAAATCATCCCAGATGCGCATATATAATTCGCCCTGCACATTGCCCAGACCCCCTTCGGGATCGTTGATCCAGACGCGCAATTCATGGTCGATGGCGCGGTCGCCAAAACGGGTAATCCAAACAGCGGGCGGCGGGTCGGCCAGCACGCGGGGATGTTCCTGTGCCGCCTTGCGCAGCAGCGCCTGTGCGATGTGGAGGTCGGCGGCATAGGAAATGGGGATGTGCAGCCGCACCCGCACGTCGCGCCCAGCATAGGACCAGTTTTCGACAGCTTGCGTCATCAATAATTCATTGGGTATCAAATGCTTGCGCCCGTCGCGTGTCACCACGGTCACCGCACGCACGCCAATGCGCGTCACCTGCCCCACATTGGCGACGTTGCCGCTTTGCGCGGTGGAAATGGGGGCGCCGCCGACGACAATAACATCGCCCGGCTGGATCGACCGATCCATCAACAATATGACCCCGGCGATCAGATTGCCGACAGTTTTTTGGAGGCCAAAGCCCGCCGCCAACCCCAAAGCGCCCGAAAAAACGGTCAGCGCTGTGAGGTCGATGCCCAGAAGGTCAATCCCCGCCAGCACGGCAACGGTGATGAGGACGATGGCGATCAATTTTTCGACAAGAATCCGCCGCCCCTCATCCATCGTGGGGTTGCGCCGCAAGGCCCAGCGGATGGTCCGCAGCGCAAAGCGGACAAAGATAAACAGGCCAATGGCGATGATGATCGCCGACAAAAAGGAAAAGAGCGACAGGCGATAGGCACCAATGTCGATGCCGATGGCGCGCGCCCCATCGGTCAATTTGGTCAGCACTTCGGGCAGATGGTTGGTCTGGGCGCGCATCAACCCTCCATCGCCGCAAATGCGCCGCTAAGATCAGCGATCAAATCCTCGACATCCTCCAGCCCGATGGACAGGCGGACCAGTGCGTCGCCACCTGTCCATGGCACCGCACTGCGCGGTGGGTCGGCGGGGACAGCCAGACTTTCAAAACCACCCCAGCTGAAACCGATGCCAAATAACGTCAGCGCGTCGATAAAGCCGGCGCGTTTGGCCTTGCCCCCGTTTTTGAGGGTGAAGGCAAAGAGGCCGCTCGCGCCTGTAAAATCGCGCATGAAAAATTCATGCCCCGGGCATTCGCTCAGCGCGGGGTGACGTACCATGCCGACATCGTCGCGCGCGGCGAGCCATTTTGCGATGGCAAGCGCGCCCCTGCCCTGCCGTTCCAGCCGAACGTCGAGCGTGCGCAGCCCGCGCAACATCAACGCAGCATCATCGGCGGAGACCGCCTGCCCGAGGAGGTAGGTGTTTTGCCGCAGCTTGGGCCAGAGCGCGGCATTGATGGTGAGGCTGCCCATCATCGCATCGCTGTGCCCGCCGATATATTTGGACAAGCTCATCATCGAAATATCGATGCCCTTGACCAAAGCGGGAAAGAGCAGGGGGCTAGCCCAACTATTGTCGAGGATGGTGACAATACCATGCCCCTTAGCGACCGCGACGATGGCAGGAATATCCTGCACTTCAAAGGTCAGGCTGCCGGGGGCTTCGGTGAAAATGACCTTTGTATTGGGCTGGATCAGCATGGCGATATCCGCGCCGATCATCGGGTCATAATAGCTTGTTTCGATGCCCATCCGCCGCAGAAAATTGTCGCAAAAACTGCGCGTGGGTTCGTAGGCGCTATCGACCATCAGCAAATGGTCGCCAGGACTGAGTAGTGCCAGCAGCGCAGCAGCGATGGCGGCAACCCCGCTGGGGAAGAGCAAGGTGCCTGCCGCCCCATCCTCCATCCCGGTCAGCGCGTCGGCCAATGCCCAGACGGTCGGTGTGCCGCGCCGCCCATAATATAGCTTGTCGTGCGTATCCTGGCCGCGCGCGTCTAGGTCGGCGACATTGTCGTAAAGGATGGTGGATGCGCGCCACAGTGGCGGGTTGACGATGCCGCCGCCCAGGCGGGGATCACCCGTCCATTCGGGACGGCGACCGGCGGCGACAAGTTTGCTATTGTGCCCCCGTGCCCGCGCGCCGCCTTGCGATTTTGCCATTATTCGGAGCCCGTCGCTTTAGGGGTGGCAGGGTCTGCACCCCATTCGGCCCAACTGCCGTCATAAACCGCGACATCCGTCTTACCCAGCAGATGCGCACCAAAGGCGATGATGCAGGCGGTCATCCCCGAACCGCAAGTGGCGACCAGCGGGCGGGCCAAATCGACCCCCGCCTTGGTAAAAGCGGCCTCCAGCGCGTCACCCTGTTTCCAACTCCCGTCGGGGTTGAAAAACAGGCCAAAGGGCATGTTGCGGGAACCGGGAATATGCCCCGCCGCCAATTGCGGCCGCAGCCCGGGTGCGTCGCCAGTGAAGATATCCCCGCCGCGCGCATCAACCAGCACTTCGCCGCCCGATACAATATTGGCGTGAACCGCGGCCTTGTCGCGCACCAGTTTTTCGTCGCGCCAGACGGTGAAATGGCGGTGGCGCAAGGTGACATTGCCGCTTTCGACCGGACGCACTTCGGCCAGCCATTTGGCAAAGCCGCCATCCAATATCGCGACATTATGCGCACCAAACAGTGTCAGCAGCCACCAAGCGCGTGCCGCGCTTTTGTGCGGGCTATTGTCATAGAGAACGATGCGGCTGCCGTCGCCCAGCCCCAGGGTTTGCATGCGCGATGCAAATTTTTCTGCCGTTGGTGCCATATTTTCCACCGGTTGGCCGGTATCGACCAGTTCGGCCAAATCCATGAACACCGCACCGGGGATATGGCTAGCCAGATATTCGGCCCGCGCATCGCGTTCGGGTGCCGCAACATATTTGGTGGCATCAACGATCCGCAGGTCGCATGCCCCCATTTCTTTGGCTAGCCAACTAGTTGAAACCAAGGGTTCCACGGCCTGAATATCCCCCGACGATCTTTGGTCGATGCGCTTTGTCTAATGAAAAAATAGACTATGGCGCGCAACGCCTCATGGCAAGCCTTGGCGACATCATCTACGCTTGGCAATGCCGGTGTCACGCACACCTAGCGGGTTGAAATTGCTCGGCCCGAGGTCAATCGGCAGCGGCGCGAGGCGTTTACTCGCGTCCGCATCCTGCTCGGCATTTTCGCAGCCCAGTACAAAAGCCTTGGCGGTGACGGCATCAATCGGGGAATCGCCTAGTGCATGGCCATATCGGCAATCGATCGCCAATATGGGGATGGCCCCCTGCCGGTTTCCTTGTCGAAAGGTGCCAATTGCGGCGATGGGGGCCGCCAATTCCCCTTCAACCCGTGTCGATTCGCCTGCAGATAATGTGGCGATGACATGGTGGATTTCTTGCTCGTCGAGCTCAAACCAATGGCCAATGCTCGCCGCGTTGGTCTGATTTCCGGCGAACAAGCCAATGCGTGCCCGCACGCCGGCGGCGTCCAATTCGCCATCATTGCGAATATCGATGGCGTAACGCAGACGAAAATTGATCAAGGTTGTGCTGGCGTGGAGCGGTGTGAAATCAACCTCTATTTTGGCACGTTTCCCGCCGCGGACAGGGGTTGGCGGTGAGGGTGGCGTATCGGTTATCGCTTTTGGGGCAGGGGCAGGTGTTGCAGCCGGGGACGGTGGGGCAGCATATGGTGCCTCCATCGCTGTTTCACGCTCGGCGGGGTTGCGGCGGCGCAACCACCAGAAAATCCCGCCCAGGAGCAATATCGCACCCGCTGCGAACGGGATGTAGAACGACCAGCCATTGGCCGGCCCGCTCTCCGGCGCGGTTGGTGATGGCGCGCCATTGAGGGCTGTGGTGCTGGTGTCGGCCGCATCGGGTGAGATTTCCGGGGCGGGCGGCAGGCTGGCGCTTGCGGGACTGGTCGGCGCGACTTGGGCCGCATTTGCCGATGGTCGACTGGGCACAGCGGTGGTGCGCGGCGCGTTGCGTGGCGGTAACGGCCGAACATCCTGCGGCGCATTCGGGCCAGGCACGGGTGGATTGGCAGTTGTGGCAACCGGCGCTTCGGGCGGCGGGAATATTGGTCGATTGTCTTGGGGGCGGGCGGCTGCGGACGGCGGTGCAATCAGCCCATCGGGTGGCCCCTGTACGCGCGATGGCGAAGGCGCGGGCGCGGGTGTCGGGGCGGGCTGGGCGGCAGCATCCTGTGCCCATGCCGTTGCGGGCGCGCATGTCAGTATCGCGGCAGCGGCAATGGCATTTATGGGGGCAATTAGGCGATGGGTGAACGACAAAGATCGGCTTTCGCTGCGGGGCGTCTGGCCCCCGTGACATCGGCATCGCCTGCGACTAAAAGCGCGCGATGGTCAACCCCCCCCAACCCCGCTTCCTCGGTAAAACGAGCGAACTTCCCGCCAGCCCGGAGGCGGCCATGCTCGACTATGTGGCCAATCCACGTGATGGGGAGCTTTATCTGGTGCGCTTTGCCGCACCCGAATTTACATCGCTCTGTCCGGTGACCGGTCAGCCCGATTTTGCGCATCTGGTGATTGATTATGCGCCGGGCGCCACCATCGTCGAATCCAAATCGCTGAAGCTTTTTCTGGGCAGCTTTCGGGGTCACGCTGCGTTTCATGAAGATTGCACCGTCGGCATCGGCAAAAGATTATTCGACGAAATGCAGCCCAAATGGCTGCGCATCGGCGGTTATTGGTATCCGCGTGGTGGCATCCCCATCGACATATTCTGGCAATCGGGCGCGCCGCCCGCTGATTTGTGGCTACCAGACCAGGGGGTCGCCCCCTATCGCGGGCGGGGCTAGGTGTAGGTTTTCAAGCTCTCGCCGTCACGAGGGGCGCAGACCCTGCAGCGGTGGTGACGGGCGTGACGCACAAATGCCAGCCCCCCCTAAATCATGGCGCGGCGCGCGCTTGTTCGGCGGCAATCCAGTCGCGGATCTGCATTTCCAAAACGTCGAGCGGAACCGAACCTTGCCCCAGCACCGCATGGTGGAAACGGCGCACGTCGAAGCGCGTGCCAAGCGCGCGTTCCGCCTCAGCCCGCAAGGCCAAGATGCGCAGTTCACCGATTTTATAGCCCAGCGCCTGCCCCGGCCAGCTGATGTAACGGTTCACTTCGGCATCGATATTGGCATCGGACAGCGCGCTATTGTCGCGCATAAAAGCAACCGCGCGCGCCTTGTCCCAGTTCAGCGCGTGGATGCCGGTATCGACGACCAAACGGCAGGCCCGCCACATTTCATAGGACAGGCGCCCCATATTGGTTTCGGGGCTGTCATACATGCCCATTTCGATACCCAGATGTTCCGAATATAGCCCCCATCCTTCGGTAAAGGCGGTGAAGCCGGTGAAATTGCGCCGCCACATCGGGATGCTTAATTCCTGTTGCAGCGCAATCTGCAAATGGTGGCCAGGCACCGATTCATGGAGGCTGAGCGCCGGAATTTCCCACAGGGGCCGCTGGTCAAGCTTTGATGTGTTGACATAATAGGTGCCGGCAATCCCTGCCGCCATATTGCCGCCCGAATAATAAGCCGTCGTCGTCTGTTCAGCGGTTTCGGCTGGGATTTCGCGGATGGTATAGGGGGTGCGCGGCAACAGGTCGAAATAACGCGGCAACAGTCCGTCGATCCGCCGGGTGATGCGCGCGGTGCGGCGCATCAATTCTTCGGGATCAGAAACGAAATTGGCCGGATTGGCGCGCATCGCGGCAATCATCGCCGCGCGGTCGGCATAGCCTGATGCGCGGGCAAGCGTTTCCATTTCCGCGCGGATGCGCGCGACCTCTGACAGTCCCAAATCATGCACCTGTTGCGGGGTCATGTTGGTGGTGGTTTCCTGTGCAACGCGGAAAGCATAATAGGCAGCTCCCCCCGGTTCCGCCGACACGCTGTCGTTCGCCGCACAATGGGGCAGATATTCATCGACAAAAAAGCGGTTCTCCTTGTCGAATGCGGGGTTGATCTTTGTGGTGATGATGTCGCGTGCTTCGGCCTGCATCGCTGTCCAATCGGCTTCGCTGATGTCCACCGGACGCGCGCGGGTAAAGGGTTCGTATATGCGCGATTGGATGGGGTCGGTCGCAATCAGCCCAGTGATCGAGCGCGAAAAATTGCCCAGCACCGAACAGGGCAGGACATAACCACCCGCCACTGCCTGGCGGGTAATGTCGATCGAGACATCGTTGACGCGCGGATATTGCGCGATGCGGGTCAAATAGCTGCGATAATCGCGCGCATTGGCAAAGGGCAGGTTTTCCGACATCCCGGCAAAACCCTGATGCCAGCTATAGTAAGTGGAAAACAGCATCAGCCGCTGGCCAAATCGGTTCCCCTCCACCTGCGCGGAAAGCTGCCGGTGTAATATCGCCTGGTTGGTGCGCGTCGCGGCATCGAGCGCGGCTGCGGGAATCGCATCGAGCCGTGCCATCAGCGCCGCCGCCGCCGCCGCACGCCGATCCATCGCCGCGATCGACGGGTCGGAAACCTGATCATCCCATGTCCGGACACCCAGCGCGGTCGCATATTCCGGGCTTTCGCTAAGCAACCATTGTTCATAATCATGCTCGACCGCGGCATAATCCTCCTGCGGGCCGGCTATGGCCACGCTCGGCACCAGCGCAGCACTGCCGAGAAGGGTGAGTGCCACCAGCCTGGCACCCCATTTTGCCGAACGAACGCGATTATTCATGCTGCGACGCATATCTTCCCCCCCCATCCCTATCGAGCCCGCGCGATTGCTTGGTTCGACATATTGCCCCGCCTTCAGCGTTTACGCCTGTAATCCCCAATGGCGAATCGACGAAACGTGCCATATGCGCGATGAATTGAGCCGACTCTCCGATCGCCCAAATTGACGCTAGGGAAAGCTTGTGGATTCAATGTGCTTTCGTCCATTTCCCGGTGAGGGGGGTCTATGGCGTCCAAGTTTGACGATTCTACGCATCGCGCAACATTGCAATTTAAGGGCAGGTTGGAACGCGCGCCGACGCTGGCGCGCGCCATGTCGATGCACGCCTCCCTCGCCTTGCTCACCTTTGCTGCGTTACAGATAACTGGCGTGATATTACTCGCCAACCGGCCGGGCGGGACGATTTTGCCCTTTGTCGCGCTGGGCGCACTCCTCCTCCTCGCCATTCCCTTTGCGCGGCGGATTGAACGGCGTTGGCGCCGCCTGTCGGACAATGCTTTGCCCTGCCCCGCGCTCCACACCCGCTTTCGCCGCGACCGCGGGAGCTTGTGGCGCGCGGCGCTCGTCGTCCCGCCGATCTGGCTGGCGAGCTATGCGGTGGTCGCCCGCGCAGCAGGGCTGTGACGCTGAGGGTCAGGACTCATTAGGCGCGACCATATCCATATGTGCCGTGAATGCATGGCCACGACCATTTAGTGGTGCGGGCGCGAGGACGAAGTCCGAACAACCCAGACAAAGACTGGGTGCGCTCGACCGAAGGGAGAATGGCGCGCCCGGCGGGATTCGAACCCACGGCCCCCAGATTAGGAATCTGATGCTCTATCCTGCTGAGCTACGGGCGCGCTGACCAACATGGTCAGCGTTCGCGCATAGAGCGGCGCGCCACCGACGGCAATATCGGGCGCGCGCCTACCCATTCAATTCTGTGCATCGGGTGGGACAAAGGGCACCAACAAGGGCATGACATTTATGCCATCGGCGTGGAGCGCAGCGACGTCGTCCGCGCTCGCGTGCCCGTGGATGACGCTTGCCGATGGCTGCACTGCGCCGTCGCCCGCCGCGTGAAGCACGCGTGCTTCGGTTGCAAAATTGTGCCCCACCCAACGGCTTTGGGGCAGCGCCTCGGCCTGCATCTCGGCGATTTTGCCGATGACCGCCATAGCTTCTGGCGGGAGCATCGGGGTCTTGCCTGAACGCGCCGCATTTCCCTTGGCCGCGACCTGCGGTGCCATTACCGCCTTGGTCACATCATCATTGCCGCAAATCGGACAGGCGATGAGTCCACCAGCTTGTTGCGCCGCATAATCATCGCTCGAACGAAACCAGCCTTCGAAAACATGATCGAGCACGCAGCGCAGATCAAAACTGATCATGCCGCGAGCAGCCCGTCGAGCCGCCCTGCAGCTTCGAGCACCATCAAATCATCACAGCCGCCAACATGCGCCCCGTCGATGAAAATCTGCGGCACGGTGGTGCCACCCTGCGCGCGTTCAATCATTTCCGCACGGCGCGGGCCACCCATCGAAATCTCATAATTTAGGGGCTCCACTCCTTTGGTAGCGAGCAGCGCCAGCGCGCGCCGACAATAGGGGCAGTGTTCTTTGGTATATATTTCAACGCGCGCCATAGGCTGCATATCGGAAGCAGCGTGCGCGAAGTCAATGGCCGCCTACATCCACCACCCGCGCAAATGCAAGCACATAGACCCGCGCCGCACCTACCCTACGCAACGCGCGCGCGCAGGCGCTGAGCGTCGCGCCGGTGGTCATCACATCATCAACAAGCAGGATATTGCGCCCCATGATATCGCCACGATGCTGCGGCGGCACGGCAAAGGCCCCCTGCACCCGGCGGAGCCGGGCGCGGCGGCCTAGGCCCCGCATCGAACCGGTTGGGCGTGTGCGCACCAGCGCATCGAGGTGGAGCGGCAACCCGAGCACCCGCGCCAGTGGCCGCGCGATCAAGACGCTTTGGTTAAAGCCGCGCCGCCACAAACGCCAGCGGTCCAGCGGTACGGCCATCACCAACGCATTGTCGGCGTCCTGACCCAGCAATTCGCGCGCCGGGGCAGTCAGCATATGCGCCATTGCCCGCGCCAACCCGACGCGCCGTCCATATTTCAGGCGCAGGATGATCCCCCCCACAGCCGCATCATAGGCGATGAGCGCGCCCGCGCGGACAAAGGGCGGTGCATCTGCGATACAGGCCGCACATAGCGCGCCATCACCCTGCGGCTGGGCAAAGGGCATGGCGCAACAGGCACAAGCGGGCGGGCGCAGGAAATGGCGCGCTTGCCAACAACCCGCGCAAAAACCGCCATCATCCTGCACCATCGTCCCGCAGGCGAGGCAACGTGGGGGCAAAACCAGGTCGACGATAGGGCGCACCCAGCGCCAGAGGATTTGCTTTGCCTCCGCCGCCTCTGCCCGCCAGCCGATTTGCGCCGCATCATTGTCCATATGTCGCCCTTTCCGCCAAGCGGCTTGTGCGCTGACCAGTGTGGCGGCACAAGGGGTCATGGCAGGCGACATATTTGACCAACGGCGACGCGCGCTTCGCTTTGCCCGCGCCGCTGGGCGGCAAGGCTATTTTGCGCAGCAGGTCGCCGAATATCTGATCGAACGGGTGGCAGATGTGCCGCGCCATTTTGGCCGGGCGCTGCTCATCGGCGATGGCGGGGGGCCGCTCGCTGCGAAATTGGGCGCAAAGGTCGACCGGCTCGACATATGGCCCCCGCACAAGGTAATCAATGTCGAACCGGAAAGCTATGACCTCCTCCTCTGGCCATTGGGGCTGGAGAGTGCGGGCGATGTGCCCGATGCGCTGTTGCGCGCGCGCATCGCGCTCCGGCCCGACGGTGTGTTGGTTGGTGCCCTGTTCGGCGATGGCAGTTTTGCCGCGCTGCGCCGCGCGCTTCAGGCGGGGGACGCGCCAAACATCATCGCGCGGATGCACCCGCAAATCAGCCTCGGCGCTATCGGCGACCTGCTGCACAAAATCGGCTTGCGCTTGATCGTTACAGATGTGGAGCGTTTGACGTGGGCCTACCCCAGCTTGTCGGCATTGGTCGCCGACTTGCGTGATGCCGCACTCACCAACATGCTGAGCGGAGCAGTGCACCCCATCGGCCGCACGCAATGGCAAAGGGCGGAGCAGGCGTTCATGGCCGATGCGACACGTGGCCACGATGGCTCGCTGCGCGGGCGCGTGGATGCGCGGTTGCTACTCTTCACCGCATGGGCCCCCCACCCCGACCAACCGCAAGAGAAGCGCGAGCTAAATTCCAGCATTTTCGACAAATTGCCTTAGGGGCGCAATCAGCGGCAGGTCGAGCGGCGGCATGGCAAGACCGGGGAGCATATCCACATCCACCCATTGCAAGGCGGCTGCGGAGAGCGGCTGCGGCACCCCCTGCCAATGGCGCGCCGCATATAGGAGGAGGAGGATTTCGCCCCGCGTGCTTTCCCCGCTCGAAAAGGCGATCGGACGCAACGCCTCTGCTGCGACATCGAGCGTCAGCTCCTCCTTTACCTCCCGCAGCAGCGCATCAACAAGGCTCTCCCCCACCTCCTGCTTGCCGCCCGGAAACTCCCACAGCCCCCCATAATGGCCATGCGCTTCACGCTGCTGCACCAAAATGCGACGCCTGTCGATTAACGCTACGGCAACAACGATTTGCATGGCAACACCCCCAAGCGACGATAAGAATTTGTTAACATATTACGCGCATAGCCCCCAATGCAGGAATGCATAACCCACTGACCAGGGTGATAGAGATGCGATGGATTTGGGCGAAGTTGCGCCGGAACGTCCGTGGGGCGACGGCAATCGAATATGGCTTGATTGCCGCGCTGATCGCGCTGGCAGCGGCGACGGCGATTCAATTATTCGCCACCAATGCCATTTCCATGTGGAATAATACCGCCGACGCTGCACGAAATAATATGTAAGCGGCGTCCTTTTACGCAGTTGCAATGGGAAGCGTCCGGGCATTCCGGACGCTTTTTCTATGGCCACACAACTTATGATATTGACCAAGATAGTGTCATTTTTTGAAGTAAATTTTAACCAGTCGTCAACTTCTTGCCCCTAGACCAAATGTTGCTGGAAGGGTTTTTTACCGGACCAGCCGGGTAAATGTGAGCTTGAGTCCAGGAGTAAAGATTATGTCGAAGTTCGTTAAACTGATCCGCAACAGCAAGGGCGCGACCGCCATTGAATATGGTCTGATCGCTGCTCTGATCGCCGTCGCCGGCATCGCCGCTTTCCAAGCAGTTGGCACGGGCGTGCGCGGCACGTTCAACAACGCCGCTGCCCAGCTCTAAGCCTCAAACTTAGAGCGCATCGCCGGTCAACGGCGAAGCGGATAGAGACAGAGAGGGCAGGAACCACAATGGTTCCTGCCCTTTTTATTTGCACAAATGCCGGATCTAGTTGGCGTAAGTGACGACTTTAACTCGCTGCCCGACCGTCAGCGCGCTACCCGCCGCCAATGCATTGAGGACGCGGAATCTTTCTTCGCGCAAATTGTCATAGGCCATGCGCCCCGACAGGCTGGCAATCGTGTCGCCGCGCCGCACGCTGACCACACTGATCCGGCGGGGACGGATGGCCGCCGCTTCGCTGGCGCTCAACCGACGGACGCTGCCAAACATCGCATCCCACTGGTTGGTGCGCCCGGCAGGCGCAATGGCGGCAAAATGAAACGCCTGATTGGCCGAAAAGGCATAGGCGAAAATCGTCAGATCAACCATCTGCTGTCCTGAATTAACCCGCGCGGTCGCATAAAAGGCGGGGATGCCGTTGACGCTGGTTTCGCGCATTTCGCTCGGCTGGATGCGCGTGTTTTCGCCTGCAATGCTGGCAAAGGCGCGGCGCAGATAATCGCCCTTATCCCCCGAATAGGCCAGCGTGGTGAATATCGCCTGCCCGCCCTGACCCGAAATAGCCACCTGTGCAGTGCCATTTTGCATGCCGTAGCC
>CAUJJQ010000159.1 GCA_963205285.1 Pseudomonadota bacterium
GCAATGGCTGGCACCGCGCAAAAATGCGCCATATGCGGCCCATATCCCGCAAAATTGGCGCGCACGCGGCGCAGGGACAGTTGACTTTGCCCGCGCCGCAGCTTAGGGGCGCGCCTTCATTTCCAACGCTTGCCGTTTGTATCGCCGTCCGCTGCGGACAGGGTCGGGACGATGGTGGGTGAACCGCTATTTTGACAATTTGATTTAGACAAAGGGTGACCCGATGAAAATCCGCAACAGCCTGAAATCGCTGAAAGACCGGCACCGCGACAACCGCGTAATCCGCCGTCGCGGGCGCACCTATGTCATCAACAAGACCAACCGCCGGTTCAAGGCGCGCCAGGGCTGATCCAGCTCGGCGGACGTTATTGCGCCTGCGCGCGCGACGTCGCACCGCGAATCGCAAAAATCAAAGGCCGCCCATTTTTGAGGCGGCCTTTTTTGTTTTATCTCGCACGGACGACGCCGGTTAAACCCCCATATGGTGGAACAAAAACGCCATTTCCTCTGCATCTTCGGTCAGCGAATCGAACCGTCCCGACTTGCCGCCATGGCCTGCGCCCATATTTGTTTTGAGGATTAGGGCGGCTTCCCCCGTCTTGGTTGCGCGCAGCCGCGCCACCCATTTGGCTGGTTCCCAATAGGTGACGCGCGGGTCGTTGAGCCCGGCGGTGACCATGATCGGCGGGTAATCGCGCGCCGCCACATTATCATAGGGGCTGTAGCTGGCGATGAGGTCATAGGCCGCCACATCCTCTATCGGGTTGCCCCATTCGCCCCATTCTCCCGGCGTCAGCGGCAAGGACGCATCGAGCATGGTATGGAGCACATCGACAAAGGGGACATGCGCCACCGCCGCACCGAACAGCCCGGGTGCCATGTTGAGCACCGCGCCGACCAATTCGCCCCCTGCGCTGCCGCCGGAGATGGATATGCGCTCCGCACGCGTCCAGCCCGCTGCCACCAGCCCCTCTGCCACGTCGATAAAATCTTCGAACGTGTGCATCCGCGCTTCGCGCTTGCCCGACAAATACCAATGCCGGCCCAGATCATCCCCGCCCCTTATATGCGCGATGGCATAGACATAGCCCCTGTCGAGCATCGATAGGCGGTTGGTCGAAAAACCGGGCGGAATGGCGATACCATAAGCGCCATAGCCATAAAGGTGGAGCGGGTTGCCCCCCGCCGCATCACGCTTGTCGCGCCGCCAGACCAGCGACACCGGCACCATCACCCCATCGCGCGCGGGAAGCATCAACCGCTCGGTCGCATAGAGGCTGGCATCATAGCCCGATGGCACTTCCTGCACCTTGCGCAGCGTCAATTCGCGCGATGCCACATCATAATCATAAACACTGCCCGGCGTGACCATCGATTCATAGCCCAAGCGCAGCACGCCCGTTTGATATTCGGGGTTTTCGCCGAGCGCGACATCATAGCTCGCCTCTGCAAAGCCGATGCGTTCGATGCGCGCCGGGTCGTCATAATAACGGATTTCAATATAATCCAACCCGTCCTCACGCCCGTCCACCACGTAAAAATCGGCAAAACAGGTAACGCCGGTCAGATATATTTTGTCCGACCCCGCGATCAATTCCTGCCAATCGCCCGGCGCATCGACGCTGGCTGTCACCAGCCGGAAATTGGGGTGGGCATCGTTGGTGAGGATGAATAGCTGCCCGTCATGTTCGTCCACATCATATTCGACGCCGGTGCGCCGCGCGGCGATCAGCAGCGGCTCGGTCAGGGGGTTGTCGGCGGGGAGCAGGCGTATCTCACTCGTTTCATGATCGCCCGTCACCAACAGCAGATGCGTTTCGCTCTGCGTCGTCGAAACATCGATGCGAAAGCCGTCATCCGCCTCCTTCAAAAGCAGGACATCCTTGGCCGGGTCATCGCCCAGCCGGTGGCACATCGCGCGGTCGGTGCGCCATTGCGCATTGGCAAGGCCATAGAGGATCATCGTCGAATCGGCGCTCCACGCAATCGACGATAAAGTGTCGGGGATGACTTCATCGAGCAGCGCGCCCGACGCCAAATCGCGGACATATAGGGTGAAGCGTTCCGACCCGTCGCGGTCGGTGGCAAAAGCAAGGTAGCGTCCGTCGGGACTGACCGATAGCGCGCCGAGCCGGAAATATTTGGCATCGGCAGCCAGTGCGGGCTCATCCAAAATACATTGCACATCGCTGCCGTCGAGCGCTGAACGCCACCATGTGCGATATTGCGCGCCCACGGCAAATTCGCGCCAGTAAAGATATTGCCCCTCCCGCGCAGGGACGCTCTTGTCCGCTTCCTTTATCCGCCCCTTCAGCTCGGCATAGATGGTATCGACCGCGCCTTGGAGCGGCGCCATCTGCGCGGCAAACCAGGCGTTTTCCGCCTCCAGATGGGTGAGGATTTCACTGTCGTTGACCAATGGATAATCCCCATCGCGCAGCCAGCCATAATCATCGGTGAGCGTGCGGCCATGGTGCTGGACGCTTTGAGGGCGTTTTTCGGCGACAGGCGGGGTGGCGGGGGCGGCGGGCATATCAATCTGGCTCATCCCCTGCCCATAAGCAAAAAGCGCGGCGGGGGAATAGGCAAGATGATTGGCGTCGGCGGCGTTAGCGATTATAGCGGCGCGCATGAACATGCCCGCACCTGCATCACTCCTCCCCCAACAGAAATTGGAAGGGCTGCGCAGCGCGTTAAAAACGCGCGGCGTGGATGGTTTCATCGTCCCCATCTGCGATGAGCATATGAGCGAATATGTCGGTGCCTATGCGCTGCGTTTGCAATGGCTCACCGGCTTTAACGGCAGCGCGGGAACGGGCGTAGTCCTGGCCGACAAAGCGGCAATCGCGGTTGACGGGCGCTATGAGTTACAGGTGCGCGCGCAGGTGCCGGGCGCGCTTTACACCCATCTCGACATTCCAAAGGATAGTCTGGGCCGCTGGATCGCCGAAAATGCCGCATCGGGCGCGCGCATCGGTTATGACCCATGGCTGCACGACGAACGCTGGCTGGCCGCAATGGGCAAATTGCTGGGTGACCGCGAAATTACGCTCGTCCCCGTCACCCCCAACCCCATCGATAGCGTCTGGCACGACCAGCCGGTGCCGAGCGAGGCGCAGGCATTTGTGATGACGGACGCGGCGGCGGGGCGGTCGTCGGCCGACAAACGCGGGCAGATTATCGACTGGCTCAAGGAAAAACGGCTCGATGCGACGGTGATGACCGCGCTCGATTCGATCAGCTGGACCTTCAACATTCGCGGGGCTGACGTGTCGCGCACCCCCGTCGCGCTTGCCTTTGCATTGCTCCATGCCGATGGCACGACCGAATTATTCATCGACGATGCCAAATTGACCCCCGAAGTGCGTGCGCATCTGGGCAATGCAGTGCGCACCGCGCCCCGTTTCGACATCGTCACCTCACTCGACACGCTGGCGGGCAAACGGGTGGCGGTTGACCCCGAACGCACCGTCACCGCGATTATCGACCGGCTTGAAAAAGCGGGCGCGATTTTGGTGCGCGAACGCGACCCTGCTGTGCTGGCCAAAGCGATTAAAAATCCGGTCGAAATCGCGGGCATGAAGGCCGCCCATGTGCGCGACGGCGCGGCGGTGACGCGCTTCGTACGCTGGGTTGAAAGCGAAGGCCCCAAGGGCGAGCTCGACGAATTGGGCGCGGCCGCCAAATTGCTCGACCTGCGCCGCGAAGCGGGGGAGGCTGATGGTAAGCCGTTGATCGACCTCAGCTTTGACACCATCACCGGGGCTGGCCCCAATGGCGCGCTGATGCATTACCGGGTCAATGAAGAAACCAACCGCCGCCTCGACATGAACAACCTATATCTGTGCGATTCGGGCGGCCAATATGGCGATGGCACCACCGATATCACCCGCACCGTCGCGGTCGGCCAGCCGAGCGAGGAAATGCGCCGCCGCTTTACGCAGGTGCTGCAGGGGCATATCGCCATCGCCACCGCGCGCTTTCCGCAGGGGACGCGCGGTTGCCAGATTGACGCCTTTGCCCGCATGTTCCTGTGGGCCGACGGGGTCGATTATGGCCATGGCACCGGCCATGGCGTCGGCCATTTCCTTGCCGTCCATGAAGGGCCGCAGCGCATCGCCAAGCCGGCGGGAGGACAGGCGGGCACCGATGAACCTTTGCGCGCGGGGATGATCCTGTCCAACGAACCGGGCTATTACAAGCCGGGGCATTTTGGCATCCGCATCGAAAATCTGGTTGTCGTCGTCGATGTCGAAATTGCTGGGGCCGAAGCGCCGATGCTCGGTTTTGAAACCATCACCTTTGCGCCGCTCGACCGCAGTCTCATCGACACCTCGATCCTCTCGGAGCGGGAGATTCACTGGGTCGATCAATATCATGCCGACGTGATGGACCGGCTCGGCCCCATGTTATCGAGCGATGAGCGCGGCTGGCTGGCCCATGCGTGCCGCCCGCTGCGCGCCGGGGCCTGATGCAGCTATGAACCGCGACTGGTGGCAGGTGGGCCGCGCCGATTTTGCGCATAGCCATGATATCCGCGTCCGTTTCAACGAAGTGGACCCGCAAAGCATCGTCTTTAACGGCAATTATCTGATTTACGCCGATATTGCGGTGACCGAATTTTTCCGTGCGATGGGCAATGGCCAGCCGGGCGGTTTTTTCGCCCAATATGGCACCGACATTGTCGTGGTGAATGCGGAGGTGGACTATCACGCATCCGCCCGATTGGATGAGGTGGTGAGCCTCGCGGCGCGCATCGCGCGTTTTGGCCGCACCAGTTTCACTATCCATGTCGCGATTTTCCGGGGCGATGAACGGCTAACCGACATGGCGCTAACCTATGCGCATGTCGAACTCGACCATAGCAAGGCGGTGCCGCTGCCCGGCAGCTTCATCGCCGATGTGCGGGATTTTCAGCCCAAAGCGCCGGATTAGGGCGTCGCCATGGTTTACAAGGTGCATCGGCGCACAGGGTTACATTCAATATAGGACATGCCCACCCCCACACCTCCCGTAAACGGGAAGGGGGGGTGGAGGCCCGAGCCGGAATCGAACCCCGCCGGATCGGCCAGCCGATCCGGCCACAGATGTTAGCCGGTTCGATAACTATGTGGGGGGTGGAGGCCCGAGCCGGAATCGAACCGGCGTCCAAGGATTTGCAGTCCTCTGCGTCACCACTCCGCCATCGGGCCATCCATGTGGTAAGGCGCGCCGCCTAACCGGTTGCGATGCATTTGGCAAGGCGCAGCGCACCAAAAACCGTCAATAATCGGTTCGCTTTTGCAACGCGCGCGATAACAGGATAAGGGCGATATGCCGCCTTGCTGTATTAGTCTTGCAATACAGATGTAACTCGTTTAGATTCGCCCCAGTTCAGGAAATTGATAAGAACATGACCGCGCCTTCCCCCAACGCCCCGACCAACACCCTTTCGCCCGACGAAGCGATGCTGTGCCGCGCGATGATCGACACGCAATTGCGCCCCAATGGCGTCACAAATGGCGCGCTGATCGGGGCGATTGCGGCAGTGCGGCGCGGTGATTTTGTCGCTGCCGGTCAGCTATCCGCCGCCTATGCCGACCGCGCGGTGCCGCTGTCTGGCGCGCGCGCGCTCAGCCCGGTGCTCACCACCGCACGGCTGTTGCAGGCGGCCGGTGCCCGATCGATCGATGCCGCCGTCACCCACGCGCTGTTCACGCCCCAGGCACTGGACATGCTGCGTGCCAGCGGTGTGGGCGAAGTCTGGAGCACCGACTGCATCAACCATCCGAGCAACGCAGTGGCGATGGCCCCGCTGCTGGCCCAGGCCCTTCGCGACATCAGCGCCGGCAGTGCGCCCGGCCGGCCGGGTCTTTCCGGCTGATATCAGCGGGGTGGCTGCGCCGGGTCGAAGGCGCGCTCGAATGCCGCCAGGAAATCCGCAAGCCGCTCCACCGGCAAGTGGTTGATGCCAGCCGCCGCTGCGCGTCCCCCGCCAGTCGGAAACCGGCGGCACAAGGCATCTGCGCCGCGCAGGCGCGCCAGCGGCGCACGCACGCTGACCACCAGGCCACCTTGCCGACCAGGCGACACCACGGCATGTGCCAGATCCGGTGCGTCGTGCACCAGCAGATTCCCCCAGGCCCCGCGCACACGCCGGCTCCAGGGCAGGTCGGGCAGCAGGAAGACGCGGCCGCCGGGGAAGGTCCCATGCGGGGCCAGATCCGCCGCCTGTGCGAGGTCCCGGCTGCGGATGTCGCGGATGCGCCGCAACACGGGCTCGGAGTCCATCACGGCCAGCGGATCGGCATGGCGGTGAATCGCCCGGTACAGTTCTGCGGGATGGATGATCAGATCGGCCTCATCGTCCACATAGGCGTTGTAGTTGATGGACTCGCCGAGTGCCTGCAAGAGCGCGCACTGCGCCGGGCCAAGCCCCAGTGAGGCGCCGAGCTCCCGCGCGGCATCCGGGAGGTTGTCACCAAATGCGCCAGCTACTGCCCAGGCCCTGCATGCCCCCTGCAGGTGCCGGTCCACCAGGATGCTGGTGCATACCAGGGGGGCGGTGTCGATGTACCCATGAAACCCGGGATGGACCGGCAACGCGCCCGCATGGTGGTGGTCGAAATAGGTCACCTGCGCCCCGGCTTCGAGCAAGGCCAGCAAAGCTTCGCGGTTCTGGTCCAGGGAGATGTCGAACACGGCCACACGGGCATCCGGTGCACACGGCACCTGTCGCAGCAGGGCGACGTCGCGTTTGACACCCGTTACCAGGATCGCGTCCTGGGGCACGGCGAGACGCAGTTGTTGCAGTGCGCAGATGCCGTCTGCATCCCCATTGAATACATCGTAATGAGTCACCCCGGGCCTCCTGGAGGAGCCGCCAGGCAGTCGCCGGTCAAAGCCGGGGGCGTGTCAGGCGCTCCAGACAAAATGCAGCGCCAGCGCCAGCGCCATCAAGGCGAGGACGAAGTTGAGCCAGACCCCGAGATTCGTCCAGTAGCCACGCGGAATCTCCTTCTCCCCCAGGCCACGCACGACGTTGCGAAACTGCAGCGCTGACACCACCGAGACCAGCGCCCCGATCAGCAACAAGGCCACGCCCAGCCAAAGAGAGAAACCGCGCTGCGACGCAGACAGCGGCTGGCCGGTCACCATGCGCAGAAAGAGGCCGAAGCGCTCCACGACGAACCCGAACCCCATCAAGGCAATGGCGGTGCGCTGCCAGGCGAGCAAGGTTCGCTCTGCAGCAAACAGCACGCGGGGATCATCCAGGTAGGACATGGTGGGCGGAATTGTAGGTGCGCGATTGTCATGGTTTTCCCACACAATCGGCCCCATGGAAAAAACCCACCACCTCACCGAACGCCGACTCGCAGACGCCTGGGCCGAACTGCAGAACCATGCGGACCAGGGCAACGCCCTGCAGGCAGATGCCTACCGACTGGCCTTTGCCGACCCCGAGTTCCTGTTGCGACGCGAAACCCGCGGCATCCGCTTTCAGCTGGAACTGCTCAAACCCGATCTGGACCAGGCCAATCAGGGCATCGAGAACACCGTGGTGGTCTTTGGCAGCGCCCGCTTCCCGTCTCTCGAGACGGCACGCGCCGAACTCGAGCAGGCACGCCAGGCCGGTGAACCCGGGGCCCTGGCACGTGCCGAACGGCGCATGCGCAACGCCCACTACTACGAGCAGGCGCGACTGTTCGGCCAACGGGTGGCCAGCTACAGCGCCGACCAGCCGGCGGACAAGAAAATGTTCGTGGCCACCGGTGGCGGCCCGGGCATCATGGAAGCCGCCAACCGCGGCGCACAGGAAATGGGCGCCCCCACGGTCGGGCTCAACATCGCCCTGCCCCATGAGCAGCAGGCCAACCCGTACGTCACGCCGTCGCTCAGCTTCAAGTTCCACTACTTTGCGCTGCGCAAGATGCACTTCATGATGCGGGCCAAGGCCCTGGTCGCATTCCCCGGCGGCTTCGGCACGCTCGACGAACTGTTCGAGGTGATCACGCTGGTGCAGACCGGCAAGTCCAAGCCGGTGCCCATCGTGCTGTTTGGCACGGACTACTGGACTCGCCTGCTGGACATGAACGTGTTGCTCGAGGAAGGTGCGATATCGCCCGAGGATCTGGCTCTGTTCAGTTATGCCGACGACCCTGCCACCGCATGGGAGGCCATTCGAAGCTTCTATGCCTTGCCTGGGGCGCCATGAGCGGTTTTCTCCGGTAAGCGGAGCTTCCACGCCGGCCGCGCACTGGCGGCCACGGCGGCACCTACCACCCAGAACACCACGGATACCCCCACCACCGTACCCACCGTGCCGAACAACATCGGCATGACCACGCTGGAGCCGTTGATCGCCATGGCACGCAAGCCCAGTGCCTCGCCATGGCGCGCCTCCGGCGTGATCTGGTGCAGCGTGCTCATCACCATCGGCTGCACCGA
>CAUJJQ010000160.1 GCA_963205285.1 Pseudomonadota bacterium
AAGTCGAGGTAGATTATCGTGTCCGCGCGGCCCAGCCGTGCATCGAGCGTGCCGCCATAATTACCGTCGATCAGCCAGCGATCACCCGCGACGATCGTGTCGAGCTGAGCGCGCAATGCGGCCTTGCCCCCTTCAACCCAGCCGGGCTGCCAATTAAGCTGGTCGATATGGAAAATGGGAAGGGTAAGGCGCACACCCAATTGTCGTGCCAGCGTCGATTTTCCCGCGCCGCATGGGCCGATAATCAGCACGCGCTGCATGACGATTAATCGCGCGCCAGACGCAGCGCGACATCGGACAGGAAACGTGCGTCCTCGCCCGACGCAAGGCGCGGCGCGGCATGGGCAATCGTCGCCAATGTGTCGGTGAGCGGTTCCAATTCGGCCTTGGCGAAATTGCCCAGCACATGGCCGGTCACCGCATCCTTATGCCCCGGATGGCCGATGCCGATGCGCAGGCGACGGAAGTCCGCGCCAATATGCTGGATGGTCGAACGCACGCCATTATGCCCCGCCGCTCCGCCACCGCGTTGCAGTTTCAGCTTCATCGGTGCCAAGTCGAGTTCATCGTAAAATATGGTAACATCGTCAGCCACGCCCTTGTAAAAGCGTAATGCTTCGCCAATTGCGCGCCCGCTTTCATTCATGAAAGTCTGTGGCTTCATCAAAATTATGCGTTCATCGCCCACCCGTCCTTCGGCAATTTGTGCATGAAATTTGCGCGTCCATGGGCCAAATTGGCCGTCCGCCGCCAAGACGTCGGCCAGCATGAAGCCGACATTATGTCGGTGGAGCGCGTAATTCGCGCCCGGATTGCCAAGGCCAGCCCAGATTTGCATAAAAAACCCCTCCCCCAAAAGGGGAGGGGTTGGCAAGTGCTGAATATATATCTGGCTTAGGCTTCGGCGGTATCGCCTTCGGCTTTGCTGTTGTCGCCTTCGGCGGAACGCAGACCCGACGGGGCAACGACGGTGGCGATGGTAAAATCGCGGTCGGTAATCGTCGGCGCAGCACCCTTTGGCAGGGTAACAGCAGAAATGTGGATCGAATCACCAACATCATAACCGCTAAGGTCGATGGTCAGTTCATCGGGGATATGGCTGGCATCGCAAGCCAGTTCGACGTCATGGCGCACGATGTTAAGGACGCCGCCACGTTTCAGACCCGGCGATTTTTCTTCGTTGATGAAGTGGACGGGGACGTTGACGGTCAGCTTGGTGTCCTTGGCGACGCGCAGGAAATCGACGTGCAGCGGGCGTTCGGTCACCGGATGAAAGGCGACATCCTTGGGCAGGGTGGTTTGCGCTTTGCCGCCGACGTTGACTTCGACCACGCTGTTGAAAAAATGTCCGGTCATCAATGCTTTGACCAGCGCTTTTTCTTCGAGATGGATCGTCTGCGGTTCGGCATTGCCACCATAGATGACGGCGGGCACGCGGCCATTGTTGCGCAATGCACGGGATGCTCCCTTGCCTTCCCGATCGCGCGTTTCGGCCGACAGCGTTAGCTGTTCGCTCATGTAACTTACTCCATTTGCAATTTGGACTTCCGCCACGCCTCCAGGGATGACCATGGCCAGAAGGGCGGGCGCTTAGCCATGTTACAGGCAAAACGCAAGCTTTGCCCGCGGCTTCAGCGGATGGGGAGGACGCGGACGCGAAAACCCTGTGCGGCGAGCAGGTCGGGCAGACTGTCCTGCCCGACCAGATGGCCGCTACCCACGGCAACTAATATGGTGCCGCGCATGCCGGCCAGCGCGATTGCCCAGTTGGCGTTGCGGCGGGTGACCAACGGGGCAACCAGCCATGGCGTGCGGGCCAGATCTGCAGCGGCGAGGCGGCCCAGTTCGGCGCTATCCGCCGCCGCCCATGCACCCAGTAGGGCGGTCGTTTGCGCGCGGGCCACATCGGCATCGGCCAGCGACTGGCGGAGCGCGCGCGCTTGTAACCCGGGGTCGATGTCGTCAAAGGCGCGCAGTTGCTGTTCCACCGTTTCAAGGCCGCTTATCGGCTTGCCGTTCGCGCGAAATTGCGCACTCAGCACGGTTTCGATGCCATTTCTACCCGACAGGCCCCAGCTTTGCGCGCGCGTATTGCTGAGCAGCAGAGTGAGCGCCCAGCTTTCCTGTCCATCGGCATCGCCTTCATCGACACCGGTATAATCCGCCAATTGCGCGGCGGCGGGCGAACCGATGCGCGCGACAAGGCTGGGCACATGTTCGTCGCGCGCCATATGTTCTGCAATGGGCGCGGCGCGCGCCAATTCACTTGGCGCTAGTTCGAGCAGCAGGCGGTCCGACGCTGCTACCGCTGCGCGCACCCGATCATCCTGCCAGTCCACCTCCGACGGCAGCGCATGGACTGCACCCAAGAGATAGAGCCGCACGCCGTCACGTTCGGCCAACCACATCGGCGGGTGCGCGTCGCCCGTAATTAGCGGCGGCGGCGCGGGCGCACAGGCAGCAAGCCAGAGCAGGAGGAGGGGGAGGATGCGGCGCATCAATATGCGATACGTTCGACCCGCAGGCCACGCGCTTCGAGCATCGCAATCACCGAATCCGGCCCCGCCAAATGGCCGGCGCCGACTGCGACGAACACCGCGCCGCTGCTCGATTCAAGGCGGGTTCTGATCCAGTCCGCCCAATGCGCGTTGCGTTCGGTCAGGATACGTGCGCGTAGATCGGGATAATCAGCCAGCCCTTGGTTCATCAATTGGGCCAGCGCATCGGGGTTGCCCGCAGCCCAATCGGCTAGCATTTGCGGCATTTGCGGGCCATTGCCCAG
>CAUJJQ010000161.1 GCA_963205285.1 Pseudomonadota bacterium
GCCGTGGACCGAGGGGAGTGATCGCGGCTCGGTCAAATTGGCGAGCGTTCCGGCCGGCGATTATGATCTGGTGGTCGATGCATCGGCGCATAGCTGGCCTGCGCCCAGCGGTTTTGGTGGCCAAACCATAGCCGTTGAAACCGGCGTCAGCACCGGGGGTATATTTTTCTCCAACTTCATCCTCGCGCTATTTTTGCTGATGATACCGCCGATTTTCCTGATTTGGCGCGGCTTTAAGGGAGGGAAATGATGCGTCTGGGCACAATCCTCTATGCACTTTGGGCAACCAGCATCAGCGGCTGGTTCCTCTACGCGGCAATTGTCGGCACATCACCCTTTGCCAGTACATCACAAACATCGCGCGGTGCGGGCATTTACGGTCCGACGCACAAGTAATTTTAAGGAGGGAATTTTATGGCCAGCTTACCCCAACTCATTCCCAGCCTGATCTATGCCCTCGTCGGCATCGGCGTGCTGGCAGTCGGTTTCATCGTATTTGATGCGCTGACGCCGGGCAAATTGTGGGAAGAAATTAAGGACAAGCAGAATGTGGCGGTCGCGCAATTTGCGGGACTGTTTGCTGTCGGGCTTGCCATCATCGTCGCCGCCGCCATCCATGGATGAACCGCCAGCGGGCGAGCCGCCGCATCGCTCGCCGCTGGTCATCGCGCTTTTGGCATCGGTTTTTGCGGTTGCCACCTGCGGCTTGGTCTATGAACTGCTGGCCAGTACAATCGCCAGCTATTTGCTGGGCGACAGCGTTACCCAATTTTCGACCGTAATCGGCACCTACCTCTTTGCGATGGGGATGGGCAGCTATGCCTCGCGCTGGGTGAAAAAGGATGAACTGGCGCTGTTTGTCCGGGTAGAATTGTTGATTGCGCTGTTGGGGGGCTGTTCGGCGGCGGCGTTGTTCATCGCCTTTCCCTATGTCGAAAGTTTTCGCATCCTCCTCTATGCTCTGGTCTTTGCTATCGGTGCCTTTGTCGGGTTGGAAATCCCTCTCTTGATGCGCATTTTGCGCGGGCGTTATTCGTTCAGCGATACGGTCTCCAACGTACTGACCTTTGATTATGTCGGGGCATTGGCGGCGTCGCTGCTCTTTCCGTTGGTGCTGGTGCCGATGATCGGGCTCGTGCGTACCGGCTTTCTGTTCGGGCTGATGAATGTTGGCGTCGCGATGTTGCTTTTGTGGGTATTGCCTGACAAGCGGGCGATGCGCGGGGACAAGATCGCGTCTATCCTGATTGCGGCGCTGTTACTTGCCGGCATGATATATTCGGAAAAGCTGCAACGCTGGTCGGAAAATGCCGGCTATGGTGAAAATGTCATTTACGCGGTTTCCACCCCCTATCAACGGTTGGCGATTACGCGTGGCGGCGGGGATTTGCGGCTCTACCTCAACGGCAATCTGCAATTTTCATCGCGCGATGAATATCGTTATCATGAAGCATTGGTTCACCCCGCGATGGGCAGGGTGGCCAATCCGCGCCATATTTTGATCCTTGGCGGGGGGGACGGGCTGGCGGCGCGCGAAGTGCTGCGTTACCCCGGCGTAACCGATATCACGCTGGTCGATCTTGACCCCGAAATGACGCGGATTTTTGGGCGTAGCGCGATCCTTACCCGCCTCAACCACGGGTCATTGAGCGACCCGCGAGTCAATGTCATCAATGCCGATGCCTTTGGCTGGGTGCGCGCCGCGCGGCGGCAATATGATGTTATCATTGTCGATTTCCCGGACCCGACCGATTTTGCGATCGGCAAGCTTTATACCGACAGCTTTTATCGCGCGCTCACCCATCTGGTCGCGCCGGGTGGGATGGTGAGCGTGCAGAGCACATCGCCGCTTGTCGCGCCGGGTGCATTCTGGACTGTGGCAACGACGATGGAGGCAGCGGGGTTCACCACCCGCAGCTATCACGCCTATGTGCCCAGCTTTGGCGAATGGGGCTATACGCTGGCCGCGCTCAGCCCCATTCCCGTGCGTGCGCGCATCATCCCGGGCAACCGTTTTGTGACGGCGGCGGAGGAGCCGCATCTGTTTGATTTTCCGCCCGATATGGCGCGGCGGCCGGTGGCGGTAAACCGGCTCGACAACCAGATATTGGTGCGCTTGTTCGCGCGCGAATGGTCAGTTTATGAAAATTAGTCGCCGTGCGGCGCTGGGCGCGGGTGCGCTCGGTGCGGGTGCTTTGGGCCTTGGGGCGATTGGCTGGAGTTGGGGGGATGCGCCCGACATTTCCAGCGAATTGGACGGCGCAGATTTCGCACGCGGCCACCGGCTGCGCGATGGGGCATTTCCCGAACCATCACTGACCCAGCGGCGCGACATTGTCATTGCAGGGGGCGGCATCGCCGGACTGGCGGCGGGCTGGGCATTGGCAGAGGCGGGGGTTAGCGATTTTGCGCTGCTGGAGCTGGAGGATGATGTCGGCGGTAATGCGCGCGGTGGGCGCAACGCCATATCCGCCTATCCGCTTGGCGCGCATTATCTGCCCGTTCAAAACCGCGAATCGCGCGCCATTATCCACCTGCTCGAAAAATTGGGGATGGTGACCGGGCGCGATGCGGCGGGTCGCCCGATTTATGACCCGCTGCAATTATGTGCCGACCTCGACGAACGGGTTTTGTG
Organism: Pseudomonadota bacterium; assembly: GCA_963205285.1. Taxonomy (GTDB): domain Bacteria; phylum Pseudomonadota; class Alphaproteobacteria; order Sphingomonadales; family Sphingomonadaceae; genus Sphingopyxis. Next base: position 2,636 of record CAUJJQ010000161.1, read on the forward strand.
GCAGGGCAAATGGCACGAAGGGCTGGTACCATCGACCGGCCTTACCAACGGCGATGTGGCCGACCTAACCGCCTTTAACGCCGCGATGGCGCAATTTCAGGCGACAGTTGGGGCGGATGGTCGCCCCGCCTTTGCCCTGCCGATTGCATATAGTTCGACCGACGATACCTATCGCGCGCTCGACCGCATCGATTTTGCAAGCTGGCTGCGCCAACAGGGTTGGATGTCGCCCATATTGTGGGGGCATGTGCGCTATGCTTGCCGCGATGATTATGGCTGCGAACCGGAACATGTGTCGGCATGGGCGGGGGTGCATTATTTTGCCGGGCGGCGCGGCTGGGCGGCGGATGGCGCGGGCGATGGGCTGCTGACATGGCCAGAGGGGAATGCCCGGCTGGCCCGCGCGATGGCGGCGCGCTTTGCCGATAATATTGCGCGCGGGCATATCGTCTGGCGGGTGGCGCGCGTGGATGATGGTGCTGGCGTTGTCGTCGATAGTTTTGACGTCGCGCGCGGCCAGTCGGTGCGCACCCATGCACGCGCCGCGATCCTCGCCACCCCGCATTTTCTATCGGCGCGCATCGCGGGTGATTTGGTGCCAAGGGTAAGCGGCTTTGGCTATGCCCCTTGGATTATCGCCAATGTCAGCCTGACCCGCCCACCCGCCGGGCCGGGCAGTCGATTGGCGTGGGACAATGTCACCTTTGTCGGCGAATCTTTGGGCTATGTCGTCGCCAACCACCAGACGCGCGCGCTTGGTCCGCTGGCGAGTGTGGTGACATGGTATATGCCGCTGTCGCGCATTGAACCGGCAGATGCACGGCGGCTGTTGCTGGAACGTCCGGGCGGGGAATGGCGCGATATTGTCGTTGCCGACCTGCTGCGATCCAACCCCGATCTGACGGGTGCGATCACCCATGTGGCGCTGTGGCGCTGGGGCCATGCGATGATCCGCCCGACGCCCGGCTTCATCCATGATATTGCCCCGGCCGCGCGCGCTGCCGTCCATGCACCGTTGTTTTTGGCGCATAGCGACCTGTCGGGGCTGTCGCTGTTTGAAGAAGCGCATTATCGCGGCAGCGAAGCCGCTGAGGCGGCGATGCGCCACATCGGCCATGATTTTGAAAGTTTGCTATGACGAGCGTGCCTGCCCCCCCCTATGATGGCCGCCACCTTATCGCCGATCTGGACGGTTGCGGCGCGGCGCTGGACGATCTGGCGTTGGTGGAGGCGGCGCGGCGTGCCGGCGTCGATGCGGCGGGCGCGAGCCTCCTTAAAATCACCCTCCACCATTTTGGGCCGGGCATGGGGGTGACAGGGGTCGCCATCCTCGCCGAATCGCATATTTCGGTACATAGTTGGCCCGAACATCAATATGCGGCGATCGACATTTTCCTGTGCGGCGCACGGCATGATCTGGACGCGGCGCTCGGCGCCATCGCCGCCATTCTACGCCCGCAAAATATCCGCCAGTTGACTCATCGTCGAGGATTTGGTGTCGGTTGCCCCTAATCCTCTACAAATCTACCTGCGGCGCGGTCTTTGGTCACATGTGCGGCGTCAAAAATACGCCCGTTCATCGCGACATACACCCCGTCGGGGAGGAGTTGCACCGCCGCAAAGGCAAAGCCGACATTGAATACTGAATCGCTGCTGCGCAGCGATGCTGGCTGCATCGCGCCGGTCAGCACAATCACCTTGCCCTTGATGTCGGTCAATGTCCGCGCGGTCACCGCCATCGTATCGGTGCCATGGGTAATAAGGATATGTCGGGCCGGACTGGCGACGATGGCGGCGTGAATGGTGGCACGATCGGCATCGGTAAGTTCCAGACTGTCCTTGCGCATCAGCGCGCTCACCTCCACCTCTTGCGTGACATTTGCCTCACGCAAAATGGGGTGGAGCGCGGTATAACCCACCTGAAATTCGCTCAGCGCATCGAAATATATTTTATCGATTGTGCCGCCGGTGGTGAAACAGTGGATGGCAGGGGGTGTTTGCGTCATAGCCATGCTATAGCGGGGCGGCGCAGAAATTTGGATAGGAAAGACGGAATAAGGTTTCGATGGCGGCATATATTATCGACATGTGCGGACGGCTCGCCGATGCGGCGGGGCGCGAACTGCGGCTGGAATTGGCTGCCGAACCAGTCAGCATCGCGGTCTTGCGCGATGCCGCGCGCGCCGTCGCACCGGGGCAAGGGGTGAATTGGGCGCGGGTACGCGGCTGTATTAATGAAGAAATCGTGGCCGATGATGTCTGTGCTTTTGCCCATCAACGCATCGCGCTCCTGCCGCCGGTATCGGGGGGATGACCATCTGCGTCACGCTGTCGGATGCGCCCTTTGACCCTTATGCGCTGCTGGCTGATTTCGCGCGTGATGCGGGCAGCGAATATGGTGCCATCGCCAGCTTCGTCGGGCAAACCCGCGCAAGCGGCGCAGATGGCGCGGCGATCCGCGCGATGGAACTGACGTCCTATCGCTCGCTCACCCTGCGTTCGGTGGAGGATATTGCGGCCGCCACCGCTGCGCGATTTGAACTGGCGCACCTCCTCCTCCTCCACAGGGTCGGGCGGATGGTGCCGGGCGAACCGGTGGTGCTGGTTGCGGCCGCCGCGCCGCACCGCCGCGCTGCGTTGCAGGCGGTCGATTATGCGATGGACCGGCTGAAGAGTGAGGCGGTTTTCTGGAAAGCGGAGGAGGGGGATTTTGGCCGCCGCTGGATCGAACCGAGCGATGCCGATGCAGACGACCTTGCCCGTTGGGCCAGCAGCCAAGAGGAGGATGATCGATAATGGCCGGAATTGACCAAGCCCGTGACTTTCACCCGCTCAATATCGCGGTGCTGACCGTTTCGGATACGCGCGACATGACCACCGATACCTCGGGCGCGCTGCTCGTCGAACGGCTGACCGGCGCGGGGCATGTTCTGGCGGCGCGGGCGATCATCTCCGACGATGTGCCGAAAATCGCCGCGCAGGTTGCAGCATGGGTTGCCGATGCGGGCGTCGATATCATCCTTGTAACTGGCGGCACCGGCTTTTCACCGCGCGATGTTACGCCAGAGGCTGTGCGCCCATTGTTCGAACGCGAAATGGACGGCTTTTCGGTGCTTTTCCATCAGGTCAGCATGGGCACGGTCGGGGTTTCGACGCTGCAATCGCGCGCGCTGGCGGGCGAAGCGCGTGGCACCTTTATCTTTTGCGTGCCCGGCTCGACCGGTGCCTGCCGCGATGCGTGGGACAATATTTTGGCGCTGGAACTCGACAGCCGCCACCGCCCTTGTTCGCTGGTGCCGCACATCGCGCGTTTCGTGAATCAGACGATATGATAGATTTTGACCAAGCGCTGGCGATTATCGATGCGCGCGTTGCCCCGCTCGCCAGCGAGGATGTGGCGCTGAACGATGCGGCGGGGCGTTACCTTGCCCAATCGCTCCATGCGCGCAGCGATGCGCCGCGCCATGCGATTTCGGCGATGGATGGCTATGCCGTCGACTATGCCAGCGTGCGCGCGTGTGATGCGCTGCGCATCATCGGCACATCGGCGGCAGGGGCCAGAGTAGCCGGGACAGGCGCTGCGTTGCTGCTCGGACCGGGGCAGGCGGCGCGCATCTTTACAGGAGCACCGCTGCCCGATGGGGCGGACGGCGTCATCATGCAGGAACATGCGCATGTGTCGGGCGACATGGTGCATTTTGACGCAGGTTTCGGCCCCGCGCGCCATGTCCGTGCGGCGGGTAGTGATTTTCGCGCGGGCGATAATTTGCTGGCGGCGGGAACGCGTCTCTGCCCCCGGGCGATGTGCGTCGCCGCCGCAGCGGATGTTGGCGCGCTGGCGGTGGCCGCCGCGCCGCGTGTTGCGATCCTCGCCACGGGGGATGAACTGGCCGCGCCGGGCAGTGCGCACCTCCACCCCCACCTTATCCCCGAAA
>CAUJJQ010000162.1 GCA_963205285.1 Pseudomonadota bacterium
CAGTGGCCAACACGGCCTTTGCCGCGCCGCAGGGCGGCATTGTCGGGCCGCTCCAAGTGCCGCTTGGCTTTGTTGTCCTTCATGTGGAATCGGCCACATCGATTCCCCAGCGCACACTGGCCGAAGTCACCCCTCTGCTCACCCAGCGGCTTAATGAACAACATCAGCAAGAGGCGATGGTTGACCTGTTCAACAATGTACAGGATGCGCTGAACGGTGGAGCAAGCGTTGCCGAAATCGCAACCGACAAACATCTGACTTTGGTGGAAACACCCGCGAGATTGGCCAATGGGCAGTCGCTGGCCAACCCGGCGTTTCGCTGGGATGCGCGGTTCAATCCGCTGCTTTCCGCCGCGTTCCAAATGCATCAGGGCGATGCCGCGCAATTGGTAACGTTGGAGGAAGGTCGCGTTTTTGCCGCGATTGACGTGCCAAATACCATCGCCGCTGCGCCGCCGCCGCTGGCAGAAATTGCGACGCGGGTAACCGCAGAATGGAAACAGGCCGAAGGTGCCAAGCGCGCGCGCGATGTGGCGCGCCGCATCCTCGCCAATGTAGAACGCGGGCAGAGCATGTCTGCCGCCGCCACCGCCGCGGGCAACAGCCTTCCCGTCCAGCAAATCACGGCGCGGCGGCTCGATACCGTCATCGCCCCCAACCGGGTTCCTCCCGAAGTCGCACTGTTGTTCGCGATGGATGGTGGCGCGGTGCGCACGCTCGAAATGCCGGGCGGCAGCGGCTGGATGGTCATCAAATTGGCACGGATCGAACCGGGTGATGCCAGCGGTGATCCGCAAATTATCAACGGCGTTGGCCGCGAATTTGTGCAGGCGCTGGGTGCCGATTATGTTCAGATTTTGGTCAATGCTGCGCGGGCGCAATTCCCTGTCAAAATAAACCGGGGGGCGGTTCGCACGCTGCGCGAGCAGTTGCTCGGCCGTGGCGGCAACTGAGCGCGCCCACCGCGCCCGCAGCGTCTGCGCAAGGCGGGATTTCGGGGGCTAAGGCGGCGCTAAGCGCGCTGCCCGATGGCAAAGGCGCACTGCTGTGGGCACAGCGCATCGCCGATTGCGACACCCCCATTTCAGCGGCGCTGTCGCTGATGCAGGCAGAACGTGGCGACTGGATGCTCGAATCGGTCGAAGGGGGTGCAACCCGCGGGCGTTACAGCCTGATTGGCCTTGACCCCGATCTCGTCCTGCGCGCGAAAGACGATGTTGCACACATCAACCGCCATTGGCAGTTGGACCGTCAGCGGTTCGAAACGCTCGACCAGCCACCCATCGATGCGCTGCGCCAATTGGTCGGCGAATGTCGGATCGACCCGATACCCGATGGCCTGCCCAGCGCGCTCGCCTGCCTCGTCGGGTATTTTGCTTATGAAGTTTACGGGCAAATCGAAACATTGCCGCGCCCTGCGCCCAACCCCATCGGCGCGAGCGATTATTTCTTTGTTCGCCCGACGTTGCTGCTGGTTTTTGACCGGTTAACCGACCTTGTCTGGATTATTGCGCCGGTCTGGCCCGATGATGCAGCACCGCCCGAACGGACCATCACCCGGGCGGAGGAACGGATCGCGGCTGCATTGCACGCGCTCGATCAACGTGGGTCATCGCCGCGCGCAGATGCAGTGATCGACCCCACGACCATTGCGCTGGAGCCCGTGCTGGCGCAGGGGCGGTATGCCGACATGGTGGCGCGGGCGAAAGAATATATTGTTGCGGGTGATATTTTTCAGGTCGTTCTGGCACAGCGTTTTACCACGCCCTTTGCCCTGCCCCCGATTACACTTTACCGCGCGCTGCGGCGGATCAACCCCAGCCCCTTCCTTTATTTCCTAGACCTACCCGACATGGCAATCGTCGGTTCCAGCCCCGAAATATTGGTGCGCGTGCGCGATGGGGAAATCACCATCCGGCCGATTGCGGGCACCCGTCCGCGCGGGGCCAATGCGGCAGAAGATGTCGCCAACCGCACCTCCCTGCTCGCCGATGCAAAGGAATGTGCCGAACATCTGATGTTGCTCGACCTTGGGCGCAATGATGTGGCGCGCAGCGCGCGCGCCGGAACGGTCAGCGTCACCGACGCCTTCACGGTCGAATTTTACAGCCATGTCATGCACATCGTGTCCAACGTCGTCGGCGCGTTGGATGCGGACAAGGACGCGCTCGACGCGCTGTTTGCAGGCTTTCCCGCGGGCACAGTTTCGGGCGCACCCAAGGTGCGCGCGGCAGAAATAATTGCTGAACTGGAAATCGAAACGCGCGGGGTCTATGCAGGCGGCATCGGCTATTTCGCGCCCGATGGCAGTATGGATAGCTGTATCGTCCTGCGCACCGGCATATTGAAGGACGGCATGCTCCACGTCACCGCAGGCGCGGGCATCGTTGCCGACAGCGATGCCGAATATGAACAGCGCGAATGTGAGGCAAAGGCGCGCGCGCTGCTCGCCGCTGCGCAGGAGGCGGTGCGCATCGCGGGTGAAGCGGGGTATGGGCAATGATTTTGGTCATCGACAATTATGACAGCTTTACCTTCAACCTTGTCCATTATCTGCGCGAATTGGGGGCAGAGGTGGTCGTGGCACGTAACGATGCGTTGAGTGTCGAACAGGCGATGGCCAGCGGTGCCAAGGGATTCCTCATCTCCCCCGGCCCGGGCACGCCCGATGATGCCGGGATAGCGCTGGGCCTGATCGCCGCCTGTGCGGCGGAGGGACGCCGCCCCCTGCTCGGCGTCTGCCTTGGCCATCAGGCAATCGGGCAGAGCTTTGGCGCAAATGTCGTGCGCGGCCATTTGATGCATGGCAAAACGGCCAGCGTTCGTCACGATGACAGCGGCATTTTTGCTGGGATTCCCGCCACTTTTGCCGCCACGCGATACCATAGTCTGGTTGTCGAAAATCTGCCCGCAACTTTGCACGTCAACGCGACGAGCGATGATGGCGCGGTGATGGGTTTTGCCCATGAAAGCCTGCCCATCCATGGGGTGCAATTTCACCCCGAAAGCATCGCCACCCAATATGGCCATGCGATGCTGGCCAATTTCCTGCGCATGGCAGGGATTGAACCAGCGGCCATCCCCAACCGTGACATTGCCCTGCCGCTATGACCGCGCTGCCCGATCCATCACGCCCGCTCGACGCTGAAGCGGCAGCGGCAGCCTTTGCGCTGCTGCTGGACGGCGGGGCGGACGATGCGGCGATTGGCACGTTCCTGCTGGCCCTTTCCAATCGCGGCGAAACGGCGGTTGAAATTGCTGCCGCTGTGCGCGCGATGCGCGACCGCATGGTGCGTGTTACCGCCCCCGCCAATGCCATCGATGTTTGCGGCACGGGGGGGGATGGTCAGCACAGCCTAAACATATCCACCGCCGTTGCCATCGTCGTTGCCGCCACTGGCGTGCCGGTCGCCAAACATGGCAATCGTGCCGCATCGAGCCAGGCGGGCGGCGCGGACACGCTCGAAGCATTGGGGCTCAATCTGGACCGCGCGGCGGAGGCGGCAGAAGACAGCCTCGCCGACATCGGCATCGCGTTCCTTTTTGCACAAAAACACCATCCAGCGCTTGCGAAACTCGCCCCCATTCGCAAGGTAATCGGCAGGCGCACCATATTCAACCTGACCGGCCCCGCCGCCAACCCGGCTGGAGTCAGCCGCCAGTTGATCGGCATTGCCCGCCCCGATTTCATGCCCGTTTATGCTGATGCGCTGGCGATGCTGGGGATGGCGGATGCCATGTTGGTTGCAGGCGATGAACCGCTCGATGAATTGTCGGTCGCTGGCCCCAGCAGCTATATACGTATCGGGCACGCCGCAGGGCGCGTCACGCCGGTTGATGCAGGGTTGAAATATCACGGCGCTGATGCGCTGCGCGGCGGCAATGCGGCCTTTAACGCCGGTGCGCTATCCCGACTGCTGCGCGGCGAAT
>CAUJJQ010000163.1 GCA_963205285.1 Pseudomonadota bacterium
GTCAGCGATGGTGACCGCATTATCAACCTCTTGCCGGGTGGTATCAATCGCACGGATAAGGCCCGCTGCGGTGCGGGCAGCTTCGCGCATTGCAAGCGCCGACTGTTCGGCGGCGGCGGCGACTTCACTGGCTTTGTTGAGCATCGAGCGCGCAGATGTGGCGACATTGCTGGTCTGTCCACCCAATTGCGCGCCGACCGCCTGCGCGCTCAACATGTCGCGCGACACGGTGGTTTCAAATTTGTCGGCCAGTTCGCGCCGTTCGCTGTGCATCCGATAATCGTCAAGCTGCTGTTTGTAACTGGTGACAATATCCGCCTCAAACTGCGTCATATGGCCGACCGTCGCCATCATTTCGGCAAGCTCCACCGGGTCTTCGCAGCCCGACACCATCAACACTTCATAATAGCGCGCATTGCGGATCGAGAGGGTGGCGAGCGCGACGGAGAGGTTTTCGCCCATGGCGAGCGCGCTCCACGCATATTTGCACGCGATATCAGCCCATGGCTGCTGCGTCGGGCGGCCAAACATGTCCTGAATATATTGGACACCCTCTGTCACCAATTTATCCTGCGTTGCAGCGTCAATCCTGGGTGCATTGGGCATCATCTGTGCATGCGATTGCCAATAGCGTTCGATGATCGAACGTTCATGGCCGCGCAACATGGCCAGCACCTTGGCGCAACGGTCAGCCAGTGTCCCCGTCGGGTCAAAATAATGCAGCTTTGCCTTTATCGCGATGTTGGGGACGTCGCCAAAGGCGATGCGTTTACTAGCAGCGTCAGCCATGAATTATTTAATCCCGTGTTGGCCCCCTTGGGCGTTCGTTGCCCAGCCATAGACACACATGGTTAACAGCCTCTAAAAACTGTGATTAAACGGATGGATAGAATATGTGTCAGGTTGACGTTCGCGGCACCTGTATCTTTTCTTGAAACATTATTACGGGGGCGCCGACGCGCATCTGCGATGTTGCGCCTACGCAAAAGGAAATGACGATGCGGATCGGCTGCCCCAAAGAAATCAAGAATCACGAATATCGCGTCGGCCTGACGCCCGAAAGCGCGCACGAACTGGTCGCGCACGGGCATGAAGTGCTGATCGAGACGGCGGCAGGGCTGGGCATTGGCGCGGGCGATGATGCCTATCGCGCGGCGGGGGCAAAAATCGTGGGGGATGCACCGACGATATTTGCCGATGCGGAAATGGTGGTGAAGGTAAAGGAACCCCAGGCAGTCGAACGCGCCATGTTGCGGCAGGGGCAGATACTTTACACATATCTCCACCTCGCGCCCGACCCCGACCAGACGCGCGAATTGCTGCAATCGGGCGTGGTGGGCATCGCCTATGAAACGGTGACCGGGCGGCAGGGCGGGCTGCCTTTGTTGAAACCGATGAGTCAGGTTGCGGGGCGCATGTCGATACAGGCAGGCGCTACCGCGCTTGAAAAAGCCAATGGCGGGCGCGGCGTGTTGCTGGGCGGTGTGCCCGGCGTTGCCCCTGCCAAGGTCGCGGTTATCGGCGGCGGAGTTGTCGGCTTTAACGCCGCGCAAATGGCGGTGGGGTTGGGCGCGGATGTCACCATCCTCGACCGTGACCCCGAAGTGCTCGAACGATTGGGCATCCATTTTGAATCGCGTGCCAAGACGCGCTTTTCGAACAAGGCGAATATCGCCGAATGCGTGGCAGAGGCGGATCTGGTCATCGGCGCGGTGCTGATCCCCGGCGCTGCCGCCCCGCACCTTGTTACGCGCGCGATGCTGTCCACCATGATGGCGGGCAGCGTTTTGGTTGACGTTGCGATTGATCAGGGCGGCTGTTTTGAAACCAGCCATGCAACGACGCACAGCGAACCCACCTATGTTGTCGATGGCATTGTCCATTATGCGGTGGCCAATATGCCCGGTGCCGTCGCCCGCACCTCCACCTATGCGCTCAATAATGTGACGCTGCCCCACGCGCTCAGAATCGCTGATCTGGGCTGGAAGGGTGCGCTCAGCGCCGATCCGCATCTGGCCGAAGGGCTGAATGTCTGGAACGGCCATGTGACCTGTCAGCCGGTGGCAGAGGCGCTGGGCCTTGATTATGTGCCGGTTGCTACCGCGCTGGCTTGACACGGCGCGCGCGCCGACCGATGGTTGATGGCATGAGCAGCAATGATGATGATGGCGCGGAGGAAAACGAAGTCCTGCGCGCTGCCCGCGAAGCCAAGGAGGCGCGCGAACGCGCCGCCGCGGCAGAGGAAAAACATGCCGCGCATAAAAGGCGGATCGACTGGAAAACCGCTGCGGCGGCGGGACTGGGGTCGGCGGCCGTCATCGCGGCGCTGATTTACGCAAGCCGCGACAAGGACGATTGAGTCGCTAGCCAGCCTTAGGGCTGCCCGTCATCGACGCTGATTGCCGTGCCGCTGGGCATGGCCGATGCTGCATTGGCAAATGTCGCGCGTTTATGCTGACCGATCATCTGAAGGCTGCCCGTCGCTGCAATGGCGATGAGCGCAATCAACAGCGCATATTCGATCGCAGTTGCCCCGCGCTGCGCCGCAACGAGGCGAGAGCAAAATCGTCTTTGCAGCAAAATCTTGCCTGCGAAGTACATGCGCGTTTCCGAATTATTCGACGGGCTTTGTTCACCCGTCGCTGACCTACTTGGCGCAAGTTAATAAATTGCGCCTGCGGGGTTGAAAATTTGCGCTCTTGATAATCGGGAAATTGAACGCGCGCTGCGCCTGCCCGGTTGCATCCCCCCGATCAACGGCTTAAGCGACGTGTCGGATTCATGAATGAACGGCGTGATAGCGGGAATGGTTCGTGCCGCGCTGATATTGGGGGAATATGCGATGGCCGCCAACGGCGACAAAATCCTTTCACCGCATCTGCAAGTGTATCGATGGGGGCCGCACATGTTGGTGTCGATCCTCCACCGGGCGACGGGGGATGGGTTGGCGATAGCGGGCAGCCTGGTGTTTCTCTTCTGGCTGGGGGCTGCGGCTGGCGGCGAAGCGAGCTATGCCAGGTTCATCGGCGATATCGGGGGC
>CAUJJQ010000164.1 GCA_963205285.1 Pseudomonadota bacterium
CGCGGCTTCGCGCCAATTGGTCGATGACAGCAGCGCGATTGCCGATGCCATGGCAAGGGTGGATGCGCTTGCCGCTGCGGTCAGCGCCAAGGGTGAGGCGGCGGCGCGCGCGATGGATGCGATGAACGTCGCACTGCCAAAGGTGGATGCGGTTGCCAGCCGTGCCGCCGACACAATGCGCGAAGCCGGGCAGCTTGCCTATCAGCATGGCGGCGCGATGGAGGCGCAAATTGCGGCGCTGCGCACTGAGATGGAGGCGACGGGTAGCAGCGCGTCGGCAGCCGCTGACCGACTGGCAGAGAATATGGCTGCGCTGCATGATGGGTCGCAATCCGCACAAGATGCCGCTGCCGATGCAGGTGCGCGCTTTGTGACAGAGGTTAGCGCGCAGCGCGATGCCGCGCTGGCCATGGTGGCGGAACTCACCGCTGCGCTCGAACAAATGGTGGGGGACAGTGCGGCGCGGGTCGGTGCGCTGCGGCAAGCCGCCGATAGTGCGACGGCGGAACAGATTGCAGCGATGGACGGGGCAATTTCCCGGACGCAGGACAGCACATCGGCGCTCCACCACAGTCTGAGCGAAAGCACGGCGCAGGGGCTTGCGCTTGAAACGGCGTTTGCGGCGCTGCTCACCACCACCGGTGACAGGCTGGAACAGATTGCCGCATCGAACGCCGCGCGCTTGTCCGTCATCGACACGCAAATGGCGGCCCTGCTTGACCGTTTTACCGCGCTTGACGATGCCCATCGTGCCGCATCGGGCCTCACCAGTGACTATGCGGAACGGGCGGAAAATCTCGCCGCGTTGGTTGAGGGGTTGCGCACCGATGTTGCCGAACAAATCCCGGGCCATGTCGCAGCGCTGCACCAGCAGTTGGCGGCAAATATAGAGGCGGCAGGCAGCCTGCCGCAAATGCTCGACAACAGCAGTATCCGTGTCGATGCGTTGCTGGGGCGGTTACGCAACGTCGGCGAGAATCTATCGGCGCAGGAACATCATCTGGCCGATCGGGTTGAGTCCGCCGCAGCGGCAAGCGCGGCAGAGGGTGAACGACTGTCGCTGCTCGAAGCGCGGATTGCAGCGATTGGCGAGGCGCTCAACGCGCTGTCGAGCGAAGGCGGCAGCGTGATTGCCGACAATTTGCGCAGCGTTGAAACGCAGCTCGCGGGCGTGCAGCAACAGGCCCGTGCCAGCGTGGATGCGCTGGCCAGTGGTTCAGGCGAAGCGGTGGCAAAGGCTGTCGAAGAAGCGATTGCGCGTGCCGGACAGGAAGCGCTGCACAGCCAATTAGCCGAGATTCGCGCAGCGGGCGACAGCGCGGCACAGGCCGCACAAAGCGCGACCGAGAAATTGATGCGCCAGCTTATCACCATCGCTGATTCAAGCGCGGCGCTGGAGGCCAAGGCGCAGAATGTCGCCGAGAATATCGACGCCGCACAGGGTGAAACATTGGCGCGCCAATTGACGATGCTGACCGAATCACTGCAATCTCAAGCGGTTGATTTAACACGGTTAATTGACGTCGATGTCGCCGACCAGAGCTGGGAATCCTATCTGAAAGGTGACCGCAGCATTTTTGCCCGCCGGGCGTTCAAACTGCTGTCGAACAGCGATGCCCGCACCATCCGCAAATCCTATGATGAGGCGGATGATTTCCGCGCCCTCGTCAACCGCTACATCCATGATTTTGAAGCGATGTTGCGTACGGTTATCGACCGGCGCGATGGACAGCAATTGGCGGTCACTTTACTGTCGAGCGATATTGGCAAATCCTATGTCGCGCTGGCGCAGGCGATTGAAAGGCTGCGCGGCTAACAGCATCAACCGTCATTGCGAGGCGCGCAATGACGAATATGATTCCCACCGTGCCCCCTATTCCATCGCCGGGTCGGGTGCGATCAGGCGGCCGCCCTGCACCACCGCATCAACGCTTTCCAACTCACGGATATTGCTGATCGGGTCACCATCCACCGCGATAATGTCGGCGTAGCGGCCAACCGCAATCGCGCCCACATCCCCCTCCCGATGTAACGCCTCTGCCGCGTTGCGGGTGGCGGCTTGGATGGCTTGCATCGGCGTCATCCCATATTCGACCATATAGCGAAATTGCCCGCCAGCACTTGCATGCGGCATGACGCCCGCGTCGGTGCCGAACACCATATGCACACCGGCCTGTACCGCACGGCGGAAATTATCGCGCTGGATCTGCGCGACCTCGCGATCCTTGCGCAAATTATCCTCCATCACTCCGTTTCGTGCGCCTTCTGCCTGCGTATAATCGGTGTTGAAAATATCCATGGAGAACCAGACCGGGCGTTCGCGCGCGGCGGCGAGGCGTATCCCCTCTGCATCCACCAAACTTGCATGTTCAATCGTGTCGATGCCGGCGCGGATGGCGGCGCGGATGCCGTCCGCACCATGGGCGTGGGCGGCAACCTGCATCCCCCACATATGCGCTTCCTCCGCAATAGCGCGCAGTTCATCCTCACTCAATTGCTGCTGTCCCGGTTCGGTATTGCGCGAAAATACACCCCCGGTCGCACAAACCTTTATCACCTGTGCGCCCATGCGGCGCATTTCGCGCACCCGGTGGCGCAATTCTGCAGGCCCGTCGGCAACGCCGGGCGATGGGCTGTGGAGCGACATAGGTAGATAGGTTTCGTCGCAATGACCGCCCGTCGCGCCCAAGGCATAAGCGGCGGGGATGATGCGCGGGCCGGTCGCCTGTCCCTCGGCAATCGCTTCGGCAAGGCCGACGTCATTAAGGTCGCTCGAACCCAGATTGCGCACACTGGTAAAGCCCGCTTGCAGCATGGCGCGCGCATTGCGCGCCGCGACAAAGGCCCAGAAACGGTCGCCATGGCGCAAGCTGGTATAGCCCCCCTCGTTCGCCAGCCCGTCGAGGTGGACGTGCATGTCGATAAGGCCGGGCAATATTGTGCGATTGCCCAAATCAACATGGGTGACGTTGGCGCCCCAGCGCACGGTGCGCGCGTCGGCGATGCTGGTGATGCGCCCGTCTGCGCCAACAAAAATCGCTGGATATTCAACCACCCTGCCGGTCAGAACATCGATCATCCGGGCAGCGGTAATGACGCGGGTTGGCGCGGCTTCACTGCTTTGGGCCTGCGCCGCAGGGGCCGCCAATATCGCGGCGCTGCTGCACGCCAAAACCCGCAGAAAACTGCGCAACTTCACACGATATTGCATATAAAAACCCCT
>CAUJJQ010000165.1 GCA_963205285.1 Pseudomonadota bacterium
CGGGCCCTTTGACTTTACCATCGCTCATGTGGCGCTTCCTTCGGCCAAGGCTTTCAATTGCTGCGCACAGACCATCCAGCCCGCTTCGAAACCCATGTCGCGGTGCTGCGCCATTGCCTCGGCGGTCCAATGGCGAGCCGATGCGCGATAACGCGTGCCAGACCCCTCAGGCGTGATTTCCCAAATGCCGATCATAAAGGGCGCTGCCGGGCGCATATCGGCGGTGATGGCGTCGGTGGTGACGAAACGGCAGCCCGGCACAACCTCCAGGAAAATGCCCTCAATCGGGTTGGTTTCACCATCGGGGCCGAACATGGTGATGGCAGCACGGCCACCGGCGCGCCAATCCTGTTCGACAACCTCTATCCGCCATGGTTTGGGGCACCACCAATCCACCTGCCGCTGGGTCATCAATGTCCAGACATGGTCGGGCGCGGCGTCGATAAAGATTTCAACGCTTAATTCTTGGTCGGGAATATTGTTGGGATGTTCAGTCATAATCTGTCCTTTCAAACATAAACTAAATTGCGCATAGAGCGCAGGCTTATAAGATGCATATAGATGAGCTGCTTTGGCGAAATCATCGGGGGTTGGGGATGCAATTGAAATATTTGGTGAAGTTGGTGATTGTCGGGATATTGTCTTCGACATCTGCGGTTGCTTTGTCGCAAGCGACTCCCGCTGTGGGCGGCGATGTCGCCGCCAATGCCGCGCGTTTTGGCGCGATGGAGGCGGTGGAGGACATTGCGCTTTCCCCCAACGGCAGCCAGATTGCGTTTTTGTCGCCCAGCACGGCGATGGGCAACGACCTTTATGTCGTCGGCACGGGCGAAGGAGCGCAACCCCGCCGCATCCTGCGCGCCAGCGGGGCGCCCGAACGGCTGAACTGGTGCCGTTTCAAGACGGAAGCACGGATTATTTGCCGGATGAGCGGCCGGGCTGGCGTCGGTGCATCGGTCTTTGGTTTCAGCCGCCTGGTCGCGCTCGATGCGGCGGGGGGCAATGTCATTGCGCTTTCCACCGACCGCGAACGACCGGCCTATGGCGGGCAGATGGTCGATTGGTTGCCCGATGATCCCGAACATGTCCTCATCCTCAACCCGGCGGGCAATCTGGTGCGCGTCAATGTCACCAATGACCGCGAAGAAGGGGTCGTCTTGCGCGGCCGCGCGGCAACCGGCCTGTCGGGCTATCTGACCGATGGGCATGGCAATGTGCGCATCATGCTGTCGACCGGAATAGTGGCGGACGCCAATGCCAGCAGCACCGATAGATATTATTATCGCAGTGGGGAGGGGGACCAGTGGCATCCCTTGTCGATCAACAACAGCAATGTCGATGACGGGTTTCGACCGTCGGTGGTCGACGCGGCCAATAACCGCGTGCTCGGGTTTATGAAGGTTGATGGTTTTGACACGGTGGTGGCGATGCCGCTCGACGGCAGTGGCACAGGCACCAGCATATTCGCCCGTCCCGGTGTGGAGGCGGATACGATGGTGATCAGCGGCCCCTATCGCCGGGTGGTTGGGGTAAGTTTCGCCACCAACCGACGGCAGTCCGAATATTTTGACCCGCAGATTGCGACGATGGTGCGTGCCTTGTCGCGCGTGCTGGGTGCCCGTGCGGTGACCATGGTCGACGAAACGACTGATGAGGGGATGCGCCTCATCTATGCGGGGTCGGACAATGACGCTGGCCGTTATTATCTGTTCAACCCTGCCGCGCGGTCGCTGCGCCCGCTGCTCGCCGTCCGCCCGCAGTTGGAGGGGGTGGCATTGTCCAATGTGCGCGACGTCCAATACCCCGCCGCCGATGGGACAATGATCCCCGGATATCTGACGCTGCCGCCGGGGCGCGACAGCGCGGCGGGGCTGCCCGCCATCGTCATGCCGCACGGCGGCCCATCCTCGCGCGATGAGGGTGGATTTGACTGGCTGCCGCAATTTTTTGCCGCCCAAGGCTATGCCGTGCTGCAACCCAATTATCGCGGGTCGAGCGGCTATGGCGATGCTTGGTATTTGGACAATGGGTTCCAGTCGTGGCGCACGGCGGTTGGCGATGTCACCGATGCCGGGCGCTGGCTGGTGGCGCAGGGTGCAGATGCCAGCAAATTGTCGATCGTCGGCTGGTCGTACGGTGGCTATGCCGCGCTGCAATCGGGCGTGATTGCGCCCGACCTGTTCCGTGCGATTGTTGCCATCGCGCCGGTTTCCGACCTTGGCCAATTGCGGCAGGAGGAAGGACGCGGACTTTATGGTCGCGCGCGGCGTGACTTCATTGGCCAAGGACCGCATGTGGCAGATGGGTCGCCCGCGCGGCACGCCGCGCAAATCACTGCGCCGGTGCTGATGTTCCATGGCACGCTCGACACCAATGT
This sequence comes from Pseudomonadota bacterium, assembly GCA_963205285.1. GTDB lineage: Bacteria > Pseudomonadota > Alphaproteobacteria > Sphingomonadales > Sphingomonadaceae > Sphingopyxis. Next base: position 2,378 of record CAUJJQ010000165.1, read on the forward strand.
TGATATCGAACAGGGGCGCACGATGCGTCGTGCGCTGACCGAAGCGGGAAAACGCGTCGAACTCGTCGAATATGAGGGGCTGGAACATAGCCTGACGACGAGTGAGGCGCGGCGCGACATGCTGGGGCGGATTGCTGCGTTCCTGCCGCATTAGGCTTCACCCTCAATCCCTGTCCGGCGCGCCGAGCGGGAAGAAATGGCGGTAGGGGCGGGCGCGTTCGACCACCTGTGCAACCGATGGGCGGGCGAGCAGCCGCGCGCGCAGCGAGCGCAATTTGGGTGCGTCGGCGGGGATGCGCTCGACCCAATCGGCATAAAATAGGGCCGGGGCCGCCGCGCAATCAGCCATCGCGAAATCCGCGCCGCAAACCCAGCCATCGGCGGCAATCTGCCCCTCCAGCCACATATAGGCTTGGCGCAATGCATCGCGCGCACGCGCAACCCGCGCGGTGTCGGGGCTGGGGGTTAGGAAGGGGATATGTTCGGCAACAATCGCCTGCACGGGCGTCATCACATGATTGTCGAAAACCCTGTCCATCCAGCGCACGCGCAGCGCATGGGCGGGGTTGGGGGGAATCAGGCGCGGCGCATCGGGGTATAGAGCATCAACATATTCGATAAGGATGCTGCTTTCGAACAGCGCCACATCGCCATGGCGCAGTGCCGGAAATTTACCCAGAGGCCAGATGGATTTCAGCGCCGCAACATTTTCAGGGTGGTTTTCGCCATCGATCGGCCGGAAAACATAATCCGCACCCTTTTCAATCAGCGCAACCTCCCCCTTCCATGTGTAGGATGAAAAGGGGTGGCCATAATATTCGATTGCCACGCGTTATTCCCCCGCCGCCGCTTCGATGGTGGCAATGTCGATTTTGTGCATCGCCATCATCGCCTGCACTGCGCGCCCGGCACCTGCGCCCCCGCTCGCCATCGCGCGGGTCAGTGCGCGCGGGATAAACTGCCATGACAGACCCCAGCGATCCTTGCACCAGCCGCAGCGTCCCTCCGCACCGCCATTTTGGGTGATGGCGTCCCAATAACGGTCGGTTTCTTCCTGCGTGTCGGTGGCGATTTGAAAAGAAAAAGCTTCGCTATGCTGATACATCGGTCCGCCATTCAGGCCGACACAGGCCAGCCCCATGACGGTGAATTCAACCGACAGAACATCGCCCTTTTTGCCATTGGGAAAGTCGACGGGTGCGCGGTGGATTTGCCGCACCGCACTGTCGGGAAAAGTGTCGGCGTAAAATTGCGCGGCTTCGTCGGCCCCTGATTGATACCAGAAGCATAGGGTTGGCTGATTGGTCATGGTCCTTCCCCTTCCACCTGCACGACCGGCACAAAACCGCCCAGGATCATGCGTTTGCCGTCAAACACCATTTCCAAGCTGCCCGGCTGTCCCGCCTCTGCGTCGGGGTCAAAACGCGGGTCGGCCATCACCGCCGCATTGCCCGCATCGCGCGTTGCCTTGTCGGGCCAGCAGACCCAGGAAAAAACGACATTTTCGCCCGGCTGTGCTGCGACCGCGCGGAAAAAATCGGTGGTGTGGCCATGACCGACATCATCGCCCCAATTTTCCGCCACCCAACAGGCCCCATGTTCCAGAAAAATCGACGCTGTGGCGCGGGCGAGCGCGGCATATGCGTCCGCCTTGTCGGCCGGAACCGGGATGATATAGCCGTCGAGATAGGCAAAATCGCCGCCATTCCCTTCGGCCAAAATCGGCGCAAAGCCTGAAAAAATCATCCGTTTTCCGTCAAAAGGCATATCGCCCATCGCGGCCATCACCTCTGCATCGCCGCTCATCATCAGGGCATTGGCCGCGTCGCGCGCCGCCTTGTCGCGATAGGTTATCCACGCGAAAACAATGCTCTCATCGGGTTGCGCCAGCACCGCGCGCCGCATGTCGGTCAATTTGCCATCGGGAATGTCGTCGCCCCAGCATTCGATCTGTTGCACCGCGCCCAAACTGCGCAAATAGGCCGCGCCGCGATGCGCATGGTCGATATAGGCTTGTTTCTTGTCGCTGGGCACCGCCAGCAAAAATGCGTCGATATAAGGCATATTCTCTCTCCTCCGATTATTGGCGTCAGCCCGCCTGATGCGCGGCCATGTCCATCCAAAATGGTTCCCAGATATGGTCATCGGGGTCAGCGATGGTGCGTTGATACATAAAACCATGGTCTTCGGGCGGGTTGGCGTCGGCCCGGCCACCCGCCGCTGCGCCAGCCGCCACCAGCGCATCGACTTCGGTGCGGCTATCGACGCTGAGCGCGAGCGACACCTCACTCGACCCGACAGACGCGATGGGGCGGGTGGTGAAGCCGCGCCATTTTGCGTGGGTGAGGAGCATGACGTAAATCGCCTCACTCCACACCATGCATGCGCCTTCGCCATCGCTGAAATCTGGGTTTTTGGTGAAGCCGAGCGCGGTATAAAACCCCTCCGCACGCGGCAGGTCAGCGACCGGCAGGCTTATAAAAATCATCCGGCTCATTTGTCTCTCCTCTCCCAAACAACAGGCTTATATAGATTTGCAAATGTTCGACGCTCTGGCGTGCGGCGGCGGGGTCACCCTTTGTTTTGGCGAGGATGAAGGCCCCTTGCAGCACCGCCTGAATATGATGGGCGAGCGCCAATGGATCGACCGGCAGGCGCGGCGGGTGCGCGTCGATGGCGGCGGCAATATCCTCTGCCAAACGCGCGCAATAGGCTGAGATGCTGGCATCGCAGGCGGTGCGGATGGGCTCGCTCGTCGCATATGCCTCCTGCACCATGGTGCCGACGAAACAGGTGAAATCGGCCGCCGCCCCCGCCATCATCGACAGGCGGAAATCGACATGGGCGATCAGGCGCTCAAGCGGGTCGGATATGCGCACCCAGTCGGCGGCCGTGAAAATACGCACCGCCGCCACGTCGGTCCACGCATCGGCTGCCGCGACGGCCAGCGCCTCTTTGGATGCGAAATGGTGGAAAAACGCCCCCTTGGTCACGCCGGCATCGGCGCAAATATCCTCCACCGATGTTGCCGCATAGCCGCGTTGGCGAACCATCTGATGCGCCGATGCGATGATTGCCGAGCGCGCGCTGCCGCGCGGGGCACGGCGAGATGGCGGGGCAGGCAGGGAGCGACTCGGCGGCATGATCATTACATACCAACCAGTCGGTTTATTGGCAATATCCGCGCTATGTCTTGCAATATCGCACCGCGTGCCGCATGGCGCGGCGTCCCCCACATAGACAAAGACTGCGCCATGTCCGATTTGCCCAATATTCAGCCCGCCAGCCGCACATCGACCTTGCTCGATGCGCCCGACCGGACGGTCAGCGTGCGCGAATTGTTCGGCATTGATGTCGATATGGACGTCCCCGCCTTTTCAGAGGCGGATGAACGTGTCCCCGACCTTGACGGCGCCTATGTCTTTGACCCGGACACGACGCTCGCCATCCTCGCCGGTTTTGCCTTTAACCGTCGCGTGATGGTGCAGGGTTACCATGGCACGGGCAAATCAACGCATATCGAACAGGTGGCGGCGCGGCTGAACTGGCCGTGCATCCGCATCAACCTCGACAGCCATGTGTCGCGGATCGACCTGGTCGGGCGCGATGCGATTGTGCTGCGCGATGGCAAACAGGTGACCGAGTTTAAGGAAGGTTTGCTGCCCTGGGCCTTGCAAACGCCGACCGCTTTGGTGTTCGATGAATATGATGCCGGACGGCCCGATGTTATGTTCGTCATCCAGCGCGTGCTGGAAGCCGATGGCAAATTGACCCTGCTCGACCAAAATCGGGTTATCCGCGCAAACCCATGGTTCCGCCTGTTTTCGACCGCAAATACGGTCGGGCTGGGCGACACCACCGGCCTTTACCACGGCACGCAGCAGATTAATCAGGGACAGATGGACCGCTGGAATCTGGTCGTCACGCTCAATTATCTGCCCGCCGCAACCGAAGCGGCCATCGTGCTCGCCAAATCGCCCGACTATGCCGACGAAGCGGGCCGCGCGCTTATCGACAATATGGTGAAGGTCGCCGAATTGACCCGCGCCGGTTTTATGGGCGGCGATATTTCCACGGTGATGAGCCCGCGCACGGTGATCAGTTGGGCGCAAAATACATCGATATTCAAGGATGTCGGCTTTGCATTCCGCCTGTCCTTCCTCAACAAATGTGATGAGGCGGAACGGATGCTGGTCGCCGAATATTATCAGCGCGTATTCGGCAAGGATTTGCCTGAATCGATTGTGGGCCGTTCAACGGGTTGAGCTGCTCCGCCGTAACGGCATCGCACGCGTGGTTAGCATCTTGTAAAGCATTTTTCGGCACATGGTCTGTCAACTGCCATGATTGCGGACAGGCTGCATGACGCGATATATTGTTCTGGGTGCCCTTAATAGTTTGATCCTGCTCGCCATTTCGGGGAGCGCGGGGTTCGACATCGTCCAACGATGCGGGTCACTCACCCCCTGTGCCGGTCCCGGTTGGGGCACATGGCTGATGGCAGGCCTCCCCATATTATTGCTGTTCGCCGGTGCGGCAATTTTTGCGCCGCGCGCTATCCGCAGCCTCACCAGCCGTCGCGCCGACGTCAAGGCAGTGGCAATTGCAGCCGCCCAAAGCGATGCCGCAGCGGTTGATGCCGATGATATCGGTCTGTCGCGGCTGGCACGGTTGCGCGCTGCCCCGATTGCCGACGTTGATATGGATGCGCACGTCGCCGATGAGGTGGTGGACGATATGGATGCCGACTTTGACGCTGGCCTTGATTCTGGCACCGAAACATGGCCGGTCGCCGATGTTGACGAATGGGAAGCGGAAGAGGAATTGACTGAGGTGAAGGCCGACGCCGACGAGCCGGCGCCGCTCGATATGCCAGTCGCGGTCGACTGGGCAGCGGATGGTGACAGCGTGGATAGTGCCGACATGGTGCCCGACGCTGCGGAAATTGCCCCCGGCTTTGCCGCGCTGGGTGACTGGGAGGTCGAAGCGGTCAGCGATGATCTGCCCGCCGAAAAATGGGCCTATCCCGGCGATGATGCTGTGGCCGATCAGGCTGATGACGCGCCCAATGCGACGGTGCGCACTGACCCCTTTGCCGTCGGACGCGACCGTATCGTCTGGGCGATAGAAGATGATGTGGCGGCGGATGTGTCGGTGGAGCCTGTTGCGGATAATGCGCACGACAGTGTAGAAGATTGTGGCGAACCGGACGCAATCGACTGCGCGGCTGGTGACGATTGGTCGATGCCGCCTGCCATCAGCGATGATGGCGACGATGATAACGCTTTTGACGGTGCCGATTGCCCGCCGATCACTGCCTTTGCAGCGGCAGATGCATGGTCAGCGCCGACAATGGGCGCGCCTGCAACCAACCGCAGCCCGCTGCAACAGGCGGCATGGCTGATTGCGCCGGGGCCGTTGCCGCGCCTGCGTGCGCATGGCGAAACAGGCTTTCCATGGGCCGCCGCGACGATCAGCGCGGTTGCTGATTCGATGCTCGACCTTGCCAGCCCGCCCAGCCTTGGTGAATTTGCTGCCGAAGTTTCGGCATGGAGACAAGTGGTTGCCGAATTACCCGCCGCAACGCCGATTGCGGGGGATGATGCGGCTGCCTTTAACGCATGGCTCGAAAGTCTGGCGCAACATCTGTTTCTGTTCGGCACGTCGCCCGACCTTGAAACCTTGCTGGTTGATGCCCTGTCGCGCCTGACACTGGCGGCAGAGGGGGACGCGACACTCGCCGCCATGCTGCCCGCAGAGCTTTTCCCGACGGATGCACGCAACGTCGCGTGATGGCGCGCAACCACCCTTCAATTTAACGCTTCACCTTACTGCCCGCGCCGCATAAGGCGGGGGGCATGAGCCAGCGGCAGCCCATCGACGATCTGAAATCGGTCTTGACCGGCGCTGCACGTGCGCTGTCGGGTGAGCCGGAGGTGGAGGTTGCCTATACCAGTGATGCGCCGCACGCGGTTGGCAAGGGGGTAAAGGTCAACGCCCCTTCGCGCACACTGCCGCGCGGCGATGTGGCGATTGCGCGCGGACAGGCGGATGCACTGGCGCTGCGCCTCAAACACCATGAAGCCGCCATCCACAACCGCCTGCGTCCCAGCGAACCGCTGGCAGGGGCCGCCTTTGACCGGATGGAGGATGCGCGGGTCGCCGCGCTGGGCGCGCGGGCGATGCAGGGGTTGCGCGACAATCTGGTGGCGGAAACCGCACAGCGTTTCGCCTGCGACCCCATTTCGCGCGCCACATCGGCGGGCGAAGTGCCGGTCAGCAGCGCGCTCGAACTATTGTTGCGCGCGCATCTCGCCGACTTGCCGGTGCCCGATTGTGCGGCCGATGGTCTGGCACTGGTGCAGGCGGAATTGCAGGCGCGCGGCGGCGGTGACTTTGACCTGCTGTCAATGCTGATCGACGATCAGGCGGCCTATGGCCAACAGATGATGCGCTTGTTGCAACACCTCGACATGGTGCAGGCGGACTTGCCCTTTGACACCGGCGATGCGGATGAGGACGCCGAAAATCAACAGGATAACTCCGACGAGAATGAGGATGGGGAGGAGGATCAGCAGGGCGCAGCGGCTGAGATGGAGGCACGCGTCCAGAGCGGTGAGGGCGAAACGGGGGAGGCGGAGGAAAGCGACGTCGATATCGACGGCATGGACAATGGCGAAGAGGATGCGATGGGCGACATGGGCGATGAAGCGCCGATGCCGGTGCGCCCCAACCGTCCGCACATTGACATTCCCGATTTCAACTACCGCGTTTTCACCAGCGCGCATGACGAAGTGGTCGGCGCGCTTGACTTGTGTGATGCGGAGGAATTGGCGCGGTTGCGCGGTTTCCTCGACCAGCAATTGGTGCCGTTGCAATCGGCGGTAACCCGGCTCGCCAACCGGTTGCAGCGCCGGTTGATGGCGCAGCAAAACCGCGCATGGGATTTTGACCAGGACGAAGGGACGCTGGACGCTGCCCGGCTGGCGCGGGTCATCGCCAACCCTATGCTGTCGCTGTCATACAAGGTCGAACGCGACACGGATTTTAAGGATACGATCGTCACCCTCCTCATCGACAATAGCGGGTCGATGCGCGGGCGGCCGATTTCGATTGCCGCCATTTGCGCCGATATTTTGGCGCGGACATTGGAACGTGTCGGGGTGAAGGTCGAAATATTGGGCTTTACCACCCGCACGTGGAAGGGTGGGCAATCGCGGGAGGATTGGCTGGCCGCCGGACGTCCGGTGCAACCCGGTCGCCTCAACGATGTGCGCCACATCCTCTATAAACCGGCGGATGAGCCATATCGCCGCGCGCGCAACAGCCTGGGGCTGATGATGCGCGAAGGGTTGCTCAAGGAAAATATCGACGGCGAAGCGCTCAAATGGGCGCATGCGCGCATCGCCCACCGCAGCGAAGACCGCAAGATTTTGATGGTCATTTCGGACGGTTCGCCGGTCGATGATTCAACGCTCAGTGTGAACAGCAGCGGCTACCTCGACCAACATTTGCGCCAAGTCATTGGCTGGATTGAAAATAAATCGCCCGTCGAACTCATCGCCATCGGCATCGGCCATGATGTGACGCGCTGGTATAGCCGTGCGGTGACGATCATGGACGCCGAACAATTGGGCGGCGCGATGGTCGACCAACTGGCCGATTTGTTCGATATTGATAGCTGACGGGCTGTTTTGATCCGAAACTATCGTTTCGGGGTGCTGTTCCAGCCCACTCCCCCACCCGTCGGGTGGGGGAGTGGGCTGGTGCCGTGCCGAAATTCGCAATTTTGCGAATTTTGAAATAGACACAAAGGGGTGACTCTCGCCCCTGAAAAGCTTAGGCAGGGGCAAAGCGGGCAAGGTGGCCGGGAGCGCCACCAACCGCATTCGGGATCGCAAAACCAAATAGTGCGCGGGCGCTGTGACGCGCGCGCTGGGGGGAGGGAGCGACCAATGGCCAATGAGCCCAAGCATGCAGGCAAAAAAGCGTCCGATCTGTTCATCGACTGTCTGGAGCAGGAGGGGGTCGAATATATTTTCGGCGTGCCGGGGGAGGAGAATCTCGATTTTCTCGACTCGCTCTCGCGCTCCAAGCAGATAAAGCTCATCCTCACCCGCCATGAACAGGGCGCGGGGTTTATGGCCGCGACCTATGGTCGCCACACGGGCAAGACCGGGGTTTGCATCGCCACCTTGGGGCCGGGCGCGACCAATTTTGTGACCGCTGCGGCCTATGCGACGCTGGGCGGCATGCCGATATTGATGATTACCGGCCAGAAACCGATCAAAAAATCAAAACAGGGGCGGTTCCAGATTCTCGACGTTGTCTCGATGATGCAGCCGATCACTAAATATACCCACCAGATGCAATCATCGGACAATATTCCCAGCCGCGTGCGCGAAGCATTCCGATTGGCGGAGGAGGAAAAACCGGGCGCTGTCCATATTGAATTGCCAGAGGATATTGCCGACGAACATACCGAATCTGTCCCCATCAAGCGGTCGATTGCGCGCCGCCCATCCGCCGATCCAAAGGCGGTGCGCGCGGCGGTAACCGCGCTCGAAAATGCCAAATCGCCGCTGCTGGTAATCGGCGCGGGGGCCAATCGGACGATGACCGGGCGCATGCTCCTCCAATTTGTGGAAAAGACCGGCATCCCCTTTCTCACCACCCAATTGGGCAAGGGCGTGATTGACGAACGCCACCCGAAATTTTTGGGCTGCGCGGCCTTGTCAGCGGGAGATTTTGTCCACCGCGCGGTGGAGGATGCCGACTGCATCGTCAACATCGGCCATGATGTAATTGAAAAACCGCCGTTTTTTATGCGCAGCGGCGGGCCGACGGTCATCCATATTTCGACCAAATCGGCAGAGGTTGACCCGGTTTATTTCCCATCGGTTGAGGTGATTGGCGATATCGCCAACGCCATCTGGCAGATGAAGGAAGATATTGTCCCACAGGGCAGTTGGTCGTTTGACCATATGCTTGCCTATCGCGCGGCAGAGGTGGCACACACTGCCAGCCTGTCGGGTGATGCACGTTTCCCGATTTTTCCGCCGCATCTGGTGACCCAAGTGCGTGCGGCAATGCCCGATGACGGGATCATCTGCCTCGACAATGGCGTATATAAAATCTGGTTTGCGCGCGGATACACCGCCTATCGCCCCAATACGGTGCTGCTCGACAATGCGCTCGCCACTATGGGTGCGGGGCTGCCCAGCGCGATGATGTCGGCGATGGTCTATCCCGACCGCAAAGTGATGGCGATCTGCGGCGATGGCGGTTTCATGATGAACAGTCAGGAGATGGAGACGGCGGTTCGCCTGAAACTCAACATCACCATTTTGATCCTGCGCGACGATGCTTATGGCATGATCCGCTGGAAACAGGCGAATATGGGCTTTGTCGATTTCGGCCTGACCTATGGCAACCCCGATTTCGTCAAATATGCCGAGAGTTATGGCGCGCATGGCCACCGGGTCGAAAGCGCCGCGCATCTGGCCGAACTGCTTGCCCATTGCCGCGATACGCCCGGCGTCCATCTGATTGATTGTCCGGTCGATTACACGGAAAATGACCAGATTTTGAACAAAGATATCAAGGATTTGAGCAAGGCTTTGTGACGTGTCCCCCTCCCGCTTGCGGGAGGGGCCAGGGGTGGGCGTGCCTGACGGGCACTGCACTATCCGGACCGACCCACCCCCGAGCCCTCCCGCAAGCGGGAGGGGGGAGTATCGAGAATGAAACTCAACGACACCTACCCGCTATATCTCAATAACCGGGCGGCACAGCCCAATGCCGATTTGGTGGTGCGCGACAAATATACCGGCGAAGTGGCGTTCCGCACCGCGCTCGCCACCCCGGACATCATCGATGAAGCCATAGCAGGGGCGGTACGCGCCGCCGAACCCATGGCCGAAATGGCGAGTTACGAACGTCAGGCCGTGCTCGACCATTGTGTCGCGCGGTTCCGCGAACGCTTTGACGAGCTGGCCTATGCTTTGTGTGTGGAGGCGGGCAAGCCCATTGCCGATGCGGAGGGGGAGGTGAGCCGCCTTATCGATACCTTCCGCATCGCGGCGGAGGAGGCGACGCGCAATTATGGGGAGGTGCAGCCGCTCGACATTTCGCCGCGCGCCAAGGGCTATATCGGCATGTGGCGGCGTGTCCCCATCGGCCCGTGCAGTTTTATTTCGCCGTTCAATTTTCCGCTCAATCTGGCGGCGCACAAGGTCGCACCGGCGATTGCCATTGGCTGCCCCTTTGTCATGAAACCGGCATCGCTGACCCCGTTGGGCGCGATCATCATGGGCGAAGTGCTTGCCGAATGTGACCTGCCAGAGGGGGCGTTTTCGGTGCTGCCCGCCGCGCGCGACGGGGCGGATTTATTCACCACTGACGAACGGTTGAAATTGCTGTCCTTCACCGGATCCCCCGGCGTTGGTTGGGATTTAAAGGCGCGGGCCGGCAAGAAAAAGGTCGTGCTCGAACTCGGCGGCAATGCAGCGGTGGTGGTGGACAAGGATGCCGACCTGTCCCACGCGCTCGAACGGATAGTTTTCGGCGGCTATTACCAATCGGGGCAAAGCTGCATCCATGTGCAGCGCGTCATCATCCACGCCGATATTTACGACCAATTGCGCGATATGCTGGTCGCGCGGGTCAAAACTTTGGTCGCGGGCGACCCAAAGGACAGGCGCACCTTCATCGGCCCGATGATCAGCGAAAAGGAGGCACAGCGCCTCAAAAACTGGATCGGCGCAGCGGTCGCGGGCGGTGCAACGCTGCTCGCCGGCGGGGATTGCACGGGCAATATGCTGGGAGCCAGCCTGCTCGAAAATGTATCGACGACGAGCGAGCTTTACCGCGAAGAAGCCTTTGGCCCGGTGGTGATTTTATCCAAATTCACCGATTGGGAAGCCGCGTTGGATGAAGTGAATGACAGCAAATATGGGCTACAGGCGGGGCTGTTCACCGATAATATTCAGCAAATTATGCGTGCGTGGGACCGGCTCGACGTCGGGGGGATTTGCGTCAATGATGTGTCGTCGTTCCGCGTTGATAATATGCCCTATGGCGGGGTGAAGGATTCAGGGCTCGGCCGCGAAGGGGTGCGCTTTGCGATGGAGGATATGAGCGAGATAAGGAACCTGCTGATCCGGCGGCGTTAATTTTCCAGCCTATCCCTGTTTGCACCGTCCAATTTGGCTTGGAGCGCGGCGAGTGATGCTTGCGACAGCGCCTCTGCTATGCGCGGGTTGGCACCCAAAAATGCGTGGAGCCGGTCGCCGGGGATGAACCACAGCCGCGCGCTGTCGCTGGCGATACGCACGCTGGCGCTCGCCCGCCCGCCGGGGATGAGGCAGGCTTCGCCCATCAAATCGCCCGCATCAATCCGCCCTACAATGGCCTCCGCGACGGTCACCGCCGCCGTGCCGTTGACCAGAAACTGCAGCGACTGGCTAACCGCCCCCTCGCGCATCAGGACATCGCCCGCACGCGCGTTGGTAAAACTCCCCTCATCAAGCAGGCGGCGCACGTCGGCAGCGCCCAGCATCGGCAGGTGGCGCGCACGCAGCAACGCCCCTTCATCGCCCAGTTTGCGGCAGCTGAGCAAGGGTTGGGCGAGCGCGAAGATGTTGATGACGCTCAGCAATCCGCCAAGCATCGCGACTGATGGCACATGGTCGCGCGACAGCCCCTCTGCCACCAATAACAGCCCCGCGATGGCAAGGCCAAAGCGCAACCAGCGGCCCCGCGCGACAAAGCTGGTGGCGGCGATGATCGCGATGGCGGCGGGTAGGATGAAGGGTGCGATGCTGGGGTTCATAGCCCCATAGTGCCGATTGCTGCGCTGTCGTCAACGCTCGCGCAGCGCTATCAACGCTCGCGCAGCGCTATCAACGCCCGCGCAGCGCATCAACGCCTGCGCAGCGCCATCAACCCGTCAAAATTGCTTGCGAATTTCGAACGAAATGGTCCGCCCCACCGGATTCAGATAGGCCAGTTGGTATCGCAGCGGGGTTTGTCCATTTTGGTCGCGCACCTGTTGGCGGTCGTTCAAAATATTGTCGATGGCCAGCC
>CAUJJQ010000166.1 GCA_963205285.1 Pseudomonadota bacterium
CGATGAGCGACACTAGCGTCAGTGCACCCGCCGCGATCATCGCAATGCGTTGATGGCGCGCGCGCTGTTGCGATTGATAAAGTATCGCCATTCCGCCCGCCAGAACGGCCGCGCCGAATAACGCGATGGCCAGCGCCATGACATTGTCGCGGCTGCGTTCGGCAGTGTGGCGCAATTGCTGCAGCCGTTCGGCAGATGCCTGACGCTGCGCCGCTACGGCGGCTTCGGCGGCGCTGCGTTGTCGTGCTGCATCGCTGGCGCTTGCCGCATCGCGCGCGGCGGCCTGTTCGGCGGTGACGCAGCCTTGGGCGATGGCGGTGAAACTCTGGCCCGCTTCGCGCAAAAAGGCGCTGATCTCGCGCACCGAAACGGCAAAGCTGAACGGCGAATCGCCATCATCGGCGCGGCTGATAAAGCTGTTGACCCCCAAGACGCGGCCACAGGCATCGACCAATGGCCCGCCCGAATTGCCGCGCGCAATATCGGCATCGTGCACCAGTGCATCGACGCCGTTGACGGCGTCGCTGCTGGACACGATGCCGTCCGACGCAACCGGACTTCGCGGGCGGATGAAATCTTCCATGTTGCGCGCGGTGGCGAGGTCGACATTACCCGGATAGCCCAGCGCGTAAACCAACGATCGTTGCTGCACCGCGCCGCTATATAATGTCGCGGGGGGCAGCCGCCCGCCATCGGTCAGTTCGATGAGCGCGAGGTCACGTTGCCGGTCGAGCGCCAGCAACCGCCCACGATAGCCGCGTGTCCCCTCACTCGGGATGATGCCGATGATGACATTTTGGGGATATTCTTCGGCATTTTCGACAACATGCGCGTTGGTGACGATGCGGTTCGGCGCAATGGCAAAGCCGCTGCCATGGCCAAAACCAACAACCTGTCCACTAACCACCGCGATGGTGACGACGCGCACCACCGAACGTTCGGTCGCGGCAACATCGTCAATCCGCTCGACCGGGGCAGGCGGCGCGGTGGTGGCTGGCGCGGCGGGCAGGGCAGCCGTCGCGCTGGCCCCGGCTGCTGCAACTGGCAGCGATGCCAATATGGTGAGAAGGATGGCGGCGATATAGCGCATCGCCCCTGACTAGCGCCACCCGCTTTGAACGCAAGGCTCGGGACGGCGGGGCTACGGCAAAAGTTTAAGGAGGTGCCGAAAGGAAAACCACATGCCCTATAAAATTAGCGGATTGGCCGCAGCGGAGTTTGACCATCTATTTAGCCTCAGCGATGCGCAGCTTGCCGCGCTGCGCGCCCGGCGGGTGCAGGCGGATAATGATGTCAGCTATCCCTGCCGTATCAGCCTGGTGAATGCGCCTGCGGGGGAGGAATTGATCGCCATCCACCATGTCAGCCACGACACCGACACGCCTTATCGCAGCGCCTATGCCATTTTGGTGCGGCAGGGGGTTTCCCAAGCAGAATATGCCGATACTATCCCGCCAGTATTGCGCGGTCGTCCGATTGCGCTGCGTGGGTTTGATGGGGCAGGGTTATTGCACGCTGCACGGCTGGCGCTTTCGGATGATGTGGACACACAGGTTCGTGCGCTATTTGCAGACCCCGATATTGCCTATATCGATGCGCATAATGCAGCCCATGGCTGTTTCGCCGCCCGGATTGAAAGGGATGACGCATGACTGCCCCATTTTTGACGTCCGATGATTGGCTCGATGACGACACACGTTGGGCCGCCGTGCTGCGCCGGGACAAGGCGCTCGACGGGCGGTTTGTCACCGGCGTGCACACCACCGGCATATATTGTCGGCCAAGCTGTGCCGCGCGCCACCCGCACCGCAACAACATTAGCTTTTTTGCCGATGGCGCGACTGCGCGCGCGGCGGGGCTGCGCGCGTGCAAACGCTGCCTGCCCGATGATGTCGCGCGCGATGATGGCGCGGTGCTCGCCGCCATCGCCGCGATCAAGCGGAGTGAGGAGCCGCTGGCACTGGCCGATTTGGCGCGGCGCACCGGCTATTCCCCCAGCCATTTTCAACGCGTCTTTACCCGCCATACCGGCCTGTCGCCCGCCGCTTATGCCCGTGCACTGCGCACTGAACGCGCGCGCCATGCGATGAGTAGCGGTGGTCGGGTAACTGATGCAATTTATGATGCGGGCTATTCGGCGCCGTCGCGTTTTTATGCCGCGCTCGACGGACGGATGGGCATGGCCCCGTCTGCATGGGTTTCGGGCGGCGCGGGGGTGACCATCCATTGGGCGGTGGTGCCGACCAGCCTTGGCCAAATGTTGGTTGCCGCCACCGATAAAGGCGTGTGCCGCCTCAGCTTTGCAGAGGGGGTAGAGGCGCTCGAACAACGATTTCCCCATGCGACTTTGGTGACGGGCGGCGGTGATTTTGCTGCGCTGCTGGGTGACGTGGTGCGCGCGGTTGAAACACCTGCCATGGGGTTTGACCATATACCCATCGATGTCAAAGGGACGGCATTTCAAGAGGCGGTGTGGCGCGAACTGCGCAAAATCCCGGCGGGTGAAACGCGCAGTTACAGCGACATTGCCGCCGCCATTGGCAAACCGGCGGCGGTGCGCGCGGCGGGCAGCGCCAATGGGGCCAATAATGTCGCCGTCCTTATC
>CAUJJQ010000167.1 GCA_963205285.1 Pseudomonadota bacterium
GCGCGAAACATCGTCCCCCGTCGCGCGCCGATATTTATCGAGCGGCCAATCGGTCCAGATATGCACACTGTCGGCTACCAGCGGGCGAATGTTGCGGCTGCCGGACAAAAACCACAGCAATTCGCGCGCCGCCGCCTTCCAATAAACGCGTTTGGTGGTGAGCAGCGGCATGCGCCCCCCACGCAAATCAAAGCGGAGCGATTCGCCAAACAGGCTGCGTGTGCCCACCCCCGATCGAACGATGCGCGCGTCGCCACCCGTCCAAATCCGACGCATCAGATCGAGATAATGCCATTCATAATGCGGGGCGACCCCCAGAGCATTTCCCTGCGACATGTCGCCAGCATAAAGCACCCACCCCAAAAGCAAAGGGGGGAACATCCCGCCAGTCGCGCTGCGAATCCATCCAATTTGGCGCAATATATGGTTGGCAGGCTTTGCCCCGCCTAGCATCGCCATGCCATGCGGGACACACCGAGCATGGATGCAGTAATGGACGAATTATTCGTCCTGCACTTCGAGGGGTGCGCCAGCGAGATTTTTCTGGCCGCATCCACCGACATCTATGGCTGCTTGACCGGTTTTGCCGAAGTTGGCGGCACTGCAAATGCCGTCTACGGCACGATGCGCGCCATCCGGCAAGCTGTGCGTTCTGACAAAACCCAATATCTGTGGGTCGCACACAACCACCCCGACAATTCGCCCGAAGCATCCCACAGTGACCGGTTGTTAACCGAACGCATCGCAACGCTTGCTCGCCTGCTTGCGGTGCAATTTGTCGACCACCGCCTGTTCGCAGCGGCCCGTTTCCACAGCATCTGCCACCGCGCGGCCCCGAACGCCGCATTTCCCGCTTGCCATGGCGCAATGCGCTTCCTATAGCGCCGCCCTGCCCCACGCCGGGGTGCCAGAAATGGTTTGCGGCGTTTCGGTCGGGGAGTAGCTCAGCCTGGTAGAGCACTGTCTTCGGGAGGCAGGGGCCGGAGGTTCGAATCCTCTCTCCCCGACCATATTTTTTTGCCTAGCACGCTGGGCGCGCATCTTTACTTGACCGTCGAAGTTTTTCGCGCGAACCGCGCAACCGCCAGCATGTATTTTTCATGGGGCTTGGCGGGGGGACACAGGTGCAACATCCATATACGGTCATGGTTTCAGGCGGCGCGGGCTACATCGGCAGCCACGCGGTATTAGCGTTGCGGGATGCTGGCCGGAAAGTTGTGGTTGTCGATAATCTGGTCACCGGCTTTGACTGGGCTGTCCCAGATGATGTGCCGCTGGTGGTGGCCAATATCGCCGACCAAGCAGCAATAGCGGCGACGATCCGCGACCATTCGGTTGGCGCGATCATGCATTTTGCCGGATCGGTCGTTGTGCCGGAATCGGTCGAAAATCCGCTCAAATATTATCGCAACAATACCGCGGCCACTGCGGCCTTGCTCGAAGCGGCGGTTACGGGCGGCGTCAGCCATTTCATATTTTCTTCGACCGCGGCGACCTATGGCATCCCAAATGTCATTCCGGTGGCGGAGGATGCACCGCAACAGCCCATCAACCCCTATGGCATGTCGAAATTGATGACGGAAGCTATGTTGCGCGATGTTGCCGCCGCCCACCCCATCAATTTCTGTGCGCTGCGCTATTTCAATGTGGCAGGTGCCGACCCCGACGGTCGCAGCGGCCAATCGACGGCGGGGGCAACCCACCTCATCAAGGTTGCGGTCGAAGCGGCGATTGGCAAGCGCGACCATGTCGCCATTTTCGGGAATGATTTTGACACACCCGACGGCACGGGGGTGCGCGATTACATCCATGTCAGCGATCTGGCCGCCGCGCATGTTTTGGCGCTAGAGGCATTGATCGCCAATCCCGGCCAATCGCATTTCATGAACTGCGGTTATGGGCGGGGATATTCGGTGGCGGAGGTTTGCGACGCAGTGGACCGGGTTACCAATTTGGAAATCAAACGGGTCGCCGCGCCACGCCGTGCGGGGGACCCCGACGCCTTGGTGGCGGACAATGGTCGCATTCGCGCCACCCTGCCCTGGCAGCCGCGCTATGACGACCTCGACCTCATCGTCCGCCACGCATTGCAGTGGGAACGTCGGCTCGCCGAAATGGGAAAATAGCGCACATCGGCGAAATTTGGCGGAGAGGGTGGGATTCGAACCCACGATACAGTTGCCCGTATGCCGCATTTCGAGTGCGGTGCTTTCGACCTCTCAGCCACCTCTCCGCAGCACAGACATTCGCAATATGGCGCGAAGAACTGTCGGTCGGGGGCGGCCATTAACGAAAGCCATCCGACTTGCCAAGCGCCTAATCACCACTACATAGCGGCGATGGAAAAAAACATGGCAGATTCAACCGACAACAAGATGACGAACACCCCGGCGCTGCCCCTTGTTACGGAAGCGCGCTTTGGCTTGGGTGAAATCGTGCGCCACCGGCTGTTTGATTTTCGCGGGGTGGTTTTTGATATCGACCCGATCTTCGCCAACAGTGAAGAATGGTATGAAGCGATCCCCGCAGAAATTCGCCCAGCCAAGGACCAGCCCTTTTATCATTTGTTCGCAGCAAACGACGACAGCAGCTATATCGCCTATGTCAGCCAACAAAATCTGGTGTCGGATCGCGCGGGTGGCCCAGTCAACCATCCGTCCATCCCCGACCTGTTTCATGATTTTGACAGTGGGCGCTACCCGCTACGTGCGCGCCATCAAAATTAGGGCTTAAGCTTCCATCCTGAGCGGAGCAGCAGATAACAAATCAGCCCCAGCAGCAGGTTGAAACCCAGCAAAATCGCAATACCGCTACCTATATTGATGTCGGCGCTGCCAATGAAGCCGTAACGGAACCCCGAAATGGCATAATGAAATGGGTTCGCCATCATCACCGAAGCGAACGCCGGGTTCAGCCGATCGATCGTGTAAAATGTCCCCGACAACAGCGACAATGGCAGGATGACAAAATTGGTAATTGCCGCCGCGTGGTCAAATTTCTCTGCCCAAATCGACGTCAGTAGGCCCATAAAGCCCAGCATCGCCGCCGCCAGCACGCCAAAAACCACGACCGCCCAAAAATGAGCAATGCCCAAATGCACGTCGGGCCACACCAGCATAACCGCGAAAATCGCCGCGCCGACCAACAGTGCGCGCGTTACCGCCGCCCCCACCAGTGCCAGCAATAATTCCAGCTCGGACAGCGGCGGCATCAGATAATCAACGATTGTTCCCTGCAACTTCCCGACCAGCATCGAAAAGCTGCTGTTGGCAAAACTGTTGGTCATCATCGCCATGGCGATCAGCCCAGGGGCGAGAAAGGTCGCCAAATTGACCCCCAATATCTGAAAGTCACCGCGCCCCAAAGCGACGGTAAAAATGATCAGATAGAGCAAGGTGGTTATCGCCGGTGCCCAGATTGTCTGCAGCTGCACCTTGATAAAACGGCGCACCTCCTTCATATAAAGGGCAGACATCCCAGCCCAATTCACCCTGCCAATGGTCGGCCGCGATGCGAAAGCGGCCTGCATTTCCATTGTTTCGGGGGATTGGATGGGTGATGAATATTTTTGGGGCTGGTCGGGCATCAATAGTTCGCCTATCGGCTTCGCCGAATGAACGCAAGCGGCGCGAAACAGAGCCGCAGGAAGAAAGGCTCAACGCCAACCATGTCTTGGACCGACGAACGTATTGATACGCTGCGCAATCTTTGGGAAAAAGGACTAACGGCCAGCCAGATTGCAGAATCACTGGGCGGCGTCAGCCGCAATGCCGTGATTGGCAAAGCGCATCGCTTGGGGCTGAAAGCGCGCCCGAGCCCAGTCAAGGCGGCGGAAGGATCGGCTCCGCCGCGTCCTGCAAAAACGGCGGCAAAACCCGTTGCAGCGCGCGCGCCCGTTGCCAGACCGGCGGCGGCCAAACCCGTACCAAGCGTCGAACGCGCGCCGGTGCGCGCGGCACCCGAACGCCCAGCTGTCACGGATCGCCCTGTCGCGGCCGCCAGCCCTGCGCCGCAGGCGGCCCCCGCTACCCCCGTGAGCACGCAGCCCAAGGGCGATGCGCCACGCATGGTGTCCATCGGGCCG
>CAUJJQ010000168.1 GCA_963205285.1 Pseudomonadota bacterium
TTATGACTGGCATAGCGCGCGCCACCATGCCGATCTGCTGGCGCCCGAAGACATCGGCACCCGCGCGGGGCAGCGCACCATCGCCCGGCTCGACCCCAAAATGCCCGATGGGGGGGCGATGCCGATTGTCTTTGACCCGCGCGTCGGGGCCAGCCTGATCGGCCATTTGCTGGGCGCGATGAGCGGCCCTGCCATCGCGCGCGAACGCAGTTTCCTGATCGGCCATGAAGGCGCAGCGATCTTCCCCGCCGCCATTTCCATCACCGACGACCCGCATGTCGTGCGCGGCCAACGCAGCTATATTTTCGATGGGGAGGGGATGGCGAGCGCACCGAGCCGCATCGTTGACCATGGCGTCATCGGCCCATGGCGCTGCGACATGGCATCGGCGCGCCAATTGGGCCGTGCGCCAAGCGGTCACGGCGCGCACGGTGGTGGCACGACCAGCGGTAACATCCGCCTCCTGCCCGGTGGACAGAGCTTTGCCGAACTTATCGCCGATATCGACCGGGGCATTTTGGTGACCGAATTGGTCGGCCAGGGGGTTGACCCGATTACGGGGGATTATTCACGCGGCGCATCGGGTTTTGCCATATCGGGCGGCGAAGTGGCGGGCGCGGTCAGCGGCTTTACCATCGCGGGCAATTTGCTGGAGATTTTCGCCAGCCTGACCGCCGCCAACGACCTTTGCACCCGCTATGCCACCCATGTGCCGAGCCTGCGCAGCGATGCGCTGTTCGTTGCCGGCGGGATGGTCGATGATGGATAATCTGCCAATCGAAGCCGTGATTTCCGCCGCGCGCGAAGTGGGGGACAATGCGCTCTCCCACTGGCGGGATCTGCGCGGCGGGGCGGCCATCGACCAATGGCAAAAGGCCGATCACAGTCCGGTAAGCGCGGTCGATATCGAGACCGACCGGCGGCTCAAGGCGATTTTGCGCGCGATTGACCCCGACGCTGGCTGGCAGAGTGAGGAAAGCGTCGATGACCCGGTGCGCCTCAGCAAACGGCGCATCTGGTGCGTCGACCCCATTGATGGCACGCGCGATTTCCTGCACGGTCGTTCCGGCTGGGCCGTCTCCATCGCGCTGGTCGAAGATGGCGTGCCCGTCGTCGGTGTCCTTTATGCACCCGCGCGCGATGAAACATGGGTGGCCGCACGCGGATATGGGGCGAGCGTCAATGGCCGCGCCATCCGCTGTGGCAATCGCACGCTACTGGCCGGTGCGCGCGTCCCCGCGACCAGCCTGCCGCAGGTTGACGCCGACCTTGTGATGGTTGAACGCCCCAATTCGATTGCGCTGCGCATGGCCATGGTGGCGGATGATCGGGCCGACCTCGTCGCGACGCTGATCTGGGGTTTTGAATGGGACATTGCCGCCGCCAGCCTGATCGTGGCCGAAGCGGAGGGAGGGGTGAGCGATGCCTTTGGCGCGCCGTTGCGGTTCAACAAGGCGCGCGCCGATGCATTCGGGCTGATCGCCTGTGTGCCGCAAATCCATGGCGCGGTGGTCGAACGATTGGCGGCCCGCGCTGCCGCCCTGTCGCCGCGCTGATGGATGATGATCCTGTTCGCCCTACCCCTTGACTTATAGGGGCGAATCCCCCTAAGCGCACGCCATCGCGGAACCGAAAAACGGTTGACGACCCCCTTATGGGCCGGTCGCCAGCCGTGCTTTGTGTTTCAAGATAGTGCGTTTTTCGCGCTTTTTCAAAGCTTTGAGATGGCGTGGTCAGCCAGCCACACCGTGGAGCAGGAGAAGAATCACCTATGGCACGTATTGCGGGCGTCAATCTGCCCACCAACAAGCGCGTTGTGATCGCGCTTCAATATATCCACGGCATCGGGCCGAAATTTGCATCGGACATTGTCGGCAAGGTCGGCATCGCGGCAAACCGCCGGGTGCAGGATTTGTCGGACGCCGAAGTGCTGCAAATCCGTGAAACCATCGACGCTGGCTACAGTGTTGAGGGCGATTTGCGCCGCGAAACCGCGATGAACATCAAGCGTTTGATGGATTTGGGCTGCTATCGCGGTCTGCGCCATCGCAAGGGCTTGCCGGTTCGCGGTCAGCGCACCCACACCAATGCCCGCACCCGCAAGGGCAAGGCAAAGCCAATCGCCGGTAAAAAGAAATAAGCAGTTTCGCCGCCTCCCTATGGGGCGGCGCGCTTGTTTCTCCGCCCAAGGCTGCACCAAAGAGGAAGCGCCGAGGGTTCATCAGGATTTAGGTTAGGATATAGCAATGGCCCGCGAACCACAGCGCCTGCGTCGGCGCGAACGCAAAAATATTTCTTCTGGTGTTGCCCACGTCAACGCCACCTTTAACAATACGATGATCACCATCACCGATGCGCAGGGCAATGCCATCAGCTGGTCGTCGGCCGGCATGATGGGCTTTAAGGGTTCGCGTAAATCGACCCCTTATGCCGCACAGGTCGCCGCCGAAGACGCTGGTCGCAAGGCCGCTGAACATGGTGTGCGCACGCTCGAAGTTGAAGTGAAAGGCCCCGGTGCGGGCCGCGAATCGGCGCTGCGTGCTCTGCAGGCTGCTGGTTTTCAGATCACCTCGATCCGTGATGTGACGGCGATCCCGCATAATGGGGTGCGTCCGGCCAAGCGTCGTCGCGTCTGATTTAGATTGCGGTCCCTTGCGTGGCTGGCGGGCCGCGCAAACAAGGGGCCGGTGTGGTGACAGCGCCGCGAGGAGCGCCGCAGTCACCAACGCCAAATGTCCGCCCTTTTGACCCATGGGGAATTTGATGACTGTCAACAGCAAGAACTGGCAGGAACTCAAGAAGCCAACCGGCCTTGAAGTCAAAGCAAGCAGCGATGCGCGCCGTAAGGCAACCTTTGTCGCAGAACCTTTGGAGCGTGGCTTTGGCCTGACGCTCGGCAACGCGCTGCGCCGCGTGCTCCTGTCCTCGCTCCAGGGCGCGGCGATCACATCGATCAAGATCGAAAATGTCCTGCACGAATTTTCGAGCCTGGCTGGCGTTCGCGAAGATGTCACCGACATCGTGCTCAACGTCAAACAGATTGCGCTCAAGATGGAAGGCGAAGGGGCAAAGCGGTTACAGCTTTCAGCCACCGGGCCGAAAACCGTCACGGCGGGCGATATTCTGGTATCGGGCGACATCAAGGTGATGAACCCCGGCCATGTCATTTGCCATCTGGATGACGGCGCGACGCTCAACATGGAACTGACCGCGGACAGCGGCAAGGGCTATGTTGCGGCGGCTGCAAACCGTCCGGCCGAAGCGCCGATCGGCCTCATCCCCGTCGACTCGCTTTATTCGCCGGTGCGTCAGGTCGCCTATAAGGTCGATAATGCGCGCATCGGGCAGGAACTGGACTTTGACAAATTGTCGCTGTCGGTCGAAACCGATGGCACGGTCACGCCAGAAGACGCCGTCGCCTATGCCGCGCGCATTTTGCAGGACCAATTGTCGGTGTTCGTCCACTTCACCGATGCCGTGGCGGACAGCCCGCGCATCGGCCTTGCTGCCGCTCCTGCGAGCAGCGATGAAGGCGACACCAACCAGCTCAACCGCTTCTTGCTCAAGAAGGTCGATGAACTGGAATTGTCGGTGCGCAGTGCCAACTGCCTCAAGAACGACAATATCATCTACATCGGCGATCTGGTGCAAAAGACCGAAGCCGAAATGCTGCGCACCCCCAATTTTGGCCGCAAATCCCTGAACGAAATCAAGGAAGTGCTGTCGTCGATGGGTCTGCGCCTTGGCATGGACATCCCCGGCTGGCCGCCTGAAAATATTGAGGAAATGGCCAAAAAGCTGGAACAGGAACTGCTGGGCTAAGCCTGCGTTTCAGGGGTTTTGGGCGGTGACCCCATTTTTTGCACCGCCTTTCCCGGGGAACCTTATCCGGCCCCGACGATAAACGAAGGAAGAAACCATGCGTCACAAGGTTGGCGGTCGTAAGCTGCAACGCACATCGGCCCACCGTATCGCGATGTTCCGCAACATGTCGGCATCGCTCATCAAGCATGAACAAATCACCACGACGCTCGCCAAGGCCAAGGAATTGCGCCCCTATGTCGAAAAGTTGGTGACGCTGGCCAAGCATGGCGGGCTTTCCAACCGTCGTCTGGCGATGAGCCGTTTGATGGACGAAGCACAGCTCAAGAAATTGTTCGACGTGCTCGCCGCGCGCTATGCCGACCGTCCGGGCGGTTACACCCGCGTTATCAAAGCCGGGTTCCGCGCGTCGGATGCTGCGGCGATGGCGGTGATCGAATTTGTTGACCGCGACGAAAGCGCCAAGGGGCAGGACAGCGGCCCGGTGCTGGTCGATGCGGATGCCGAACTCACGGCATAATCGCGCGCAATAGCCGAAATTTGAAAAGGGGGTGGGGCCAGTGGCTTCGCCCCTTTTTCTTTTGGCCCCTTTTCCAATCGCCCCCTTTTCATTTGACGGCAAAGCGGTGCGGCGGCAATTTCACGCCCGATTGTAGCGACGGAGCGATATGCCGATGGCCCAATGTCACAAATGTCAGGCCATATTGCCGAGCGATGCCCGTTTTTGCGCAGCCTGCGGCACGGCGGTGGCACATGTTGCAGAACAAGCGGATGACGGCGACAATGGCGACAATAGCGACAATAGCGATTGGACCCGGCTGGTTGATGCCCCCGCCGCCATTGCGCCACCGGCAGTAGCGCCAGAACCGGAACCGGAACCATCGGACGAATATGAAGGCGAATTGGTGCCTTTGCGGGCAGAGGATTTGATGGGCACGACGCCCACCAAGTCACGCGGCACCCCCCTCTTGCCGCTGGCGATTGTCGCGCTGGTCATCGCCATATTGGCGGGCGGCTGGTTTGGTTGGAGCCTGATTGCCGGGCTGAACGGCGATGGGGTGGAGGTGGCTGCAACGGGCGACGACACCCGCCCCGCCGACCCCCGCCCCCAGTGGCAGCAAAATTATGTCGATAATTTTCTGGACGGTGCAGCCGTCCAGATGGTGACGTCGAGCAATGCCAACGTCCGCGATTACCCAGCGGTGGAGGGGACACAGGTTTTGCGCCTGTTGCCGGTGAACAGCGCCGTCAGCGGACGGTGGGTGACCGGTGCGGAGGGGACGATGCGCTGGCTGAAGCTCGATAATGGGGGCTATGTGCGCGAGGATGTGGTGGCCATCCCCGGCGGCGAAGGATCGCCCATCACCATCCCCTTTAACCGCGACAGCGACAATTTTGGCCCCGAAGTCAATGCGATGATTGACCGGCTGGGCAACGGAAATGGTGGCACGCAAGCGGGTGGGGAGGAGATGACGGACAAATATGGGCCGGTGCCGCCGCGTCGCTGGCGCGGGCTGACGTTGCGCGGGGTTGCGTCATTTTACGAGGCGAGCGGCATTATATTTGCAGATGATGTCGCCACCGTGCGGCGCGCATTGCAAAGCGCCGGCATGGCGGTTGCGGCGGACGGCAGCATCGCCATGTCGGACAAGGTGGCGGCCAGCTGCTCTGTCACCGCGACCGAGGGGGAAGCCGCGCGCTATGGCCGCAGCATATTAAGCTGTGGGGTTTAGGATCGGGCGCTAACTATCCTTGTTTTCCGGGCGACAGAATATTCGAGGCACGGGCATATATTGCGCCCCTGTCATCCCCGCGAAAGGGGGGATCCATCAACCCCTCCCCCAAGGAGGAGGACGAAAGACCCACCCCCTTAGCCCCCTCCCGCAAGCGGGAGGGGGAACATAATCTCCGCACCCTCTGCGCCTCTGCGCGAAAACCAAATAGCGCGCACGCCCCCGTCATCCGTTCGTATCGAGCGTGTCGAGATACGAACGAAATGGGTTTGATTGACCCCTCCACCACCGCTGCGCGGCGGCTCCCCGAATTACACCCCCTTTCCCCCTGTTCAGCCGCGCGCAGCACGTTATAGGGTCACTCGCGGGGGACAGGGATAAAGCCAATGCAGATGCGCCGCGCCATATATGCGCTCCTCCTCCCCATGTTGCTGCTGTTCGGCGGCACCGGCGCGCGCGCGCAGGGGCTGAACGCCGCCACCCATATCCGCGCCGAACTGGCCGCCGAAAATGCGATTGCACCGGGGCAGAGCGGCACCATCGCCATTTCAATGACCCCCGACCCCGGCTGGCATGGCTATTGGGTGAACGGTGGCGATGCCGGTTTTGGCATGCAATTGACATGGGAAAATCCGGCAGGGGTTGCCATCGCCCCGCTGGAATACCCCGTGCCATCGACGCTGGTGATTTCGGGCCTGATGAACCATGTGTATGAACATCCCTATGCGCTGTTGGCGCGCGTCACTTTGCCCGCCGATGCAGTGCCGGGTTCCACCATCCCGCTGCGTGCGCATGCGCAATGGCTGGCCTGCACAGACAAAGTGTGCGTCCCCGAATCTGCCGAACTGACGCTCAACCTGCCCGTCGGCGCGGGGGCAAATGGAGCAGGCGACGCGCGTTTTGCGGGCTGGCGCGCGGCATTGCCGCAGCCGCTGGGGGCCGATGCACAGTTTACCTTGGTGGGGGATAATATCCGCTTTGCCCTGCCCCTGCCGCGCGCTCTGGCCATCAGCGCGCCGCGCCTCTTTATCGAAAGCCCCAACATTGTGGCGGCGGGGGCCGCGCAAAATTTCTGGCGCGATGGCGATCGGCTGATTGTAGAGACAGGTCGCGCCACAGGGGCCAATGCACCAACCGGCCCGGTCAGCGGGCTCATCCGCATATCCGATGGCCGCGCGCTGATATTTTCGGCGAGCGCGGGCGATGTTGCGGCGGGCGGGACGATATTGGCGCGCATCCCCTCCGCCCGCGAAGGCGGCGGAGCGACAACCGAAACAGCCAGCAACGGCGGCGCATTTGGCTGGGGGTTGTTTTTATCGGCGCTGGGCGGGGCGATTTTGGGCGGGCTCATCCTCAACATCATGCCGTGCGTCTTTCCGATATTGAGCCTGAAAGCGCTGGCACTGGCGCGTGCGGGCGGGGATGAACGCACGGTCCGGCGCGAAGGCATGGCCTATGCTGCGGGCACCATCGTCACCGCGATGCTGCTCGGAGCTATCCTCATGCTGCTGCGTGCGGGGGGCGAAGCACTGGGCTGGGCGTTCCAGTTGCAGCGCCCCGAATCGGTCGTCCTGCTCATCGTGCTGATGGGGGTGGTCGCCGCCAATCTGGCCGGATTATTCGAATTTACCGGCCTCAGCTTTTCAATGCGACCAAAATATGTGGGCGATGCGGATGATGATGGCGCGCGCGGTGCTTTCCTGACCGGCGCGCTTGCCGCCTTTATCGCCACGCCGTGCACCGGCCCGTTCATGGGCGCGGCACTGGGCGCGACATTGACGCTGCCGGTTTGGGCGGCGCTGCCCATATTTGGCGGGCTGGGGCTTGGCTTGGCGCTCCCCTTCCTCGCCATTGCTTATATCCCCGCATTGCGGGCGCGTCTGCCGCGCCCCGGCGCGTGGATGGTGACCCTGCGCCGCTGGCTGGCGGTGCCGATGGCGTTGACGGCAATCGGCCTCGTCTGGCTATTGTCGCGGCAGGTCGGCACGGTCGGTTTGTGGCTGGGTGGCGGGCTGCTCCTCACGGTGGCGATTGTCGGCTACATTGGTGGTCGCAAGCAACTGGCGGGCGGCAATATATCGCCATATCTATTTGTAATGGCTGGGTTAATCGTTCCTGCCAGCTTGTTCATCCCCCAGGGTCATTTGGCTACACATGGGGCTATTTCAAACCGCAACGCTGCCCCATGGTCGCCCGCCGCGCGCGATGCCGCGCTGGCCGATGGGCATGGCGTCTTCGTCGATTTCACCGCCGATTGGTGCCTGACCTGCAAAGTCAACGAAGCCGCCGCCATCGACCGGGCGGAAACCCGCGCCGCCTTTGCCCGCCATGGCGTCGTCGTCCTCATCGGCGACTGGACCAATGGCGACCCGGCGATTACCGCCGAACTCGCCCGCCATGGCCGCAACAGCCTGCCGCTCTACCTCTGGTATCCGGCGGGTTCAGCTAACCCTGA
>CAUJJQ010000169.1 GCA_963205285.1 Pseudomonadota bacterium
AAACCGCTAGGGCACCAACACGGTGTCCTGCGCGGTGGGCAACATCCGCGGATAGTCCAGCGTGTAATGGAGGCCGCGGCTTTCCTTGCGGTTGAGCGCGCTGCGCACGATCAGCCGCGCCACCTCCACCAAATTGCGCAGTTCGATAAGGTCGGGGGTGACGCGGAAATTGCCGTAATAATCATCCACTTCGCCCGCCAATAAATTGACGCGGTGCATCGCGCGTTCGAGCCGCTTGGTAGTGCGGACAATCCCGACATAATCCCACATGAAACGGCGGATTTCGCGCCAATTATGCTGGACAATCACTTCTTCATCCGCCTCACTCACCCGGCTTTCATCCCACGCACGGATGGCGGGCGGCTGGGGCAAATCATCAAACACGCGCAAAATGTCCTGCGCCGCAGCATCACCATAGACAAAACATTCGAGCAGGCTGTTCGACGCGAGGCGGTTTGCGCCATGGAGGCCCGACATCGTCACCTCCCCCGCCGCGTAAAGGCCGGGCAGGTCGGTGCGCCCGCACCGATCCACCACCACCCCGCCGCAGGTGTAATGTTGCGCGGGAACGACGGGGATGGGTTGCCGCGTCATATCAATGCCAAGGCCCAGCAATTTGTCATAGATGTTGGGGAAATGGCCGCGCACAAAGTCCGCGTCGCGGTGACTGATGTCGAGGTGGACGAAATCCAGCCCCAATCGTTTCAATTCATGGTCGATGGCGCGCGCGACAATGTCACGCGGGGCGAGTTCGGCGCGTTCGTCAAAGCGCGGCATGAAACGTTCGCCATTGGTCGGCAGTTTGAGGAGGCCGCCTTCGCCGCGCACCGCCTCTGTAATCAGGAAATTCTTTGTCTCCCGGTTATAAAGGCAGGTCGGGTGGAACTGCATAAATTCCATATTGGCTACGCGGCAGCCCGCGCGCCACGCCATGGCAATGCCGTCCCCCGTTGCCCCCGACGGCGCGGTGGAGAATAAATAGGTGCGCCCTGCCCCGCCGGTCGCCAAAATCGTCGCGCGCGCGCAAAAAGCCTCCACCTTCTGGGCCGAACGGTCAAAGGCATAGGCACCCCAGACATGGCCCGAACCCGAAAATGCCTGTTGATGCCGGCCGGTGATGAGGTCAATCGCCACCATGTCGGGCATAAGGCGGATATTGGGGTGGGCGGCTGCCGCGCGCTGCAACGCCTGTTGCACCGCCCAGCCGGTCGCATCATCGACATGGACGATGCGGCGGTGCGAATGGCCGCCTTCGCGCGTCAAATGCCAACGTTCGCCCAGCGACAAATTGCCATCGTTAAAGGGGACGCCCAACCCCGCCAGCCGCTCAATCGCAGCCGGGGCATTTTCAACAACAAATTCCACCGTTTCGCGGTCGTTCAGCCCCGCGCCCGCGATCATCGTATCGCGAATATGGCTGTCGAAAGTGTCACCTGCATCCAGAACGGCGGCGATGCCCCCCTGCGCCCAGCCGGTGGCACTATCGCTGATCGCCCCCTTGGCCAGCACGGTGACCTGATATTTTTCCGCCAGTGCCAACGCCGCGGTAAGCCCCGCCGCACCCGAACCGATGATGAGGATATCGCTTTCCATCAGGTCACCCGATTAAACTGAGCATAATCCGCCTCCGCCACTGTCGGCGCTTCCCATACACCTTCCATGAAATCAAACATGTCGCGGTCCACCGCCATGGCAAAGCTGGCCCCTTTTTGCGCATTGCGCTGTTCCACCCGTCGCCAGCGTTCATCGGCGGGCAGGTCGATCCAATGCAGCGTAACAGGCAGACCCAGTTCTGCGGCAAATTGCGCAAAATCGGCCCTGTGTGCGCGCTTAGTAAAGCCAAGGTCGAGCACACTATCCACGCCGATTTGCGCCAACGCGCTGATATTGTCGCGCATCTGCGCCTCGACCCGCCCGATGCGTTCCATCGTCCAATCAAAACATGGGGGCTGGGGACTGTCCACCCAGAACAGCCGCACCATCCAGTCATCGATGGAAAAGCGCATCGCGCCATGTCGGGCCGCAAGCGTGCGTGCATAGGTGGTTTTGCCCGCGCCGGTGCCCCCGGTAAGGATGTGGATTTGTGCTTTATCGGCGGTGCCGGTCATGCCGCCTCTTTGGGCTGGCTGGTCAGATGGACGAACACATCCTCCAGATCGGCTTCGCGCGTTGACACGTCGATAATCGACAGGCCCGCCGCGCTCGCCGCGCCCAGCACATCGCCGGCATTTGCCCTGTCCATATCATAGCTGATGGCGATCTGATTGGCGGCCAATTGCTCCACCTTGGTGAAACAGGGGTGCGATGGCAGCGCTGTCACCGCATCGGCCAGCGTCAGCAGCAGCATTTTTTCGCGCGCCATGCCGATCAATTCGCGCGTCGGCTTATCCGCAATCACCCGGCCATGGTTGATGATGGCGATGCGATCGCACAATTCCTCCGCTTCTTCGAGATAATGGGTGGTGAGGACGACCGTCACCCCCAGCTGATTAAGGTGACGAACATAATCCCAAAGCTGCTGGCGCAATTCGATGTCGACCCCCGCCGTCGGTTCATCGAGGACGATAATCGGCGGATTATGCACCAGTGCCTTGGCAACCAATAATCGCCGCTTCATCCCGCCCGATAGGGTGCGGGCATAGGCATGCGCCTTGTCCTCCAAGCCGACAGCCGCCAGCAATTCCATCGAACGACGTTGTGATTTGCGCACACCATAAAGGCCCGCCACCAGTTCCAACGTTTCAAATGGGGTGAAAAATGGGTCGAAAACTATCTCCTGCGGCACAATGCCGATGGATGCTTTGGCATTGCGCGGATCAGTATCGATATCAAAATCCCAGATCCGCGCGTGACCCGCAGTTTTGCGTACCATCCCCGCCAATATATTGATCAGCGTCGATTTGCCCGCGCCATTGGGGCCAAGCAGCCCATATATCGCCCCGCGCGGAACGTTGAGGCTGACATTATCGAGCGCGCGCTTACCGCCTGCATATGTTTTGGACAGATTGTCGATGGCGATTGCAATGCTGGGGATGGGGGCAGGCAAGTTGGTCATAGCCTGCGCATATCCGCATCCGCGCTTATGCCAAAGCAACAAATGCTGGCGTGCGGCAATATCGACCAAATCATAAACAGCGCATTTACCTTGTCGCCTTACCTATTGCGCACGTCTGATTGCTATAGGCAGGGGCAATGGGGACCAAATTTATGATTTTACGACATGGCTATCGCCTTGCCGCCGCGCTGTTCGCCGCTGGGTTGCTGGTGAATACAAGCGCCGCTCTAGCGGAAAGTGAACCGGGGCCAAGCCGGACGGTCGTTTTGCGTCCGCTGTCATTTGTCACCGTGTATGACATGGATTTCGGCGATATGATTTCGGGTGCAACACCCGGTCAGGTTCGCCTCTTTCCCGACGGTACGCGCACCGCGACCGGCGGGGTAACGCTGGTCGGCAACCGCCAACAGCCCGCCGTCTTTTCAGGCTATGGCACGCGCAATCAGCAAGTGTTGATTTCCATGTCCTCCAATTCCATCACACTGACCGGCCCTGGCTCGCCGATGACCGTTACCATGTGGCAGATCGGATCGACGCCGACCGCGTTTCTTTCAACGGCGCCGACCCGATTCCGTATCACCTCGTCGAGCGGCATATTTTCCTTTCCGCTGGGCGCGCGTCTGGCGGTTGGCGCGAATCAGGCACCAGGGGTTTACACAGGCAATTTTTCGATCACTTTGAACTATCTTTAGCGATTTTGCCCGCGCAAAGCATAAATATATCGGTGGTTAGCCTTTGAATTGGAGCGAGATATCGCGCTGCCATGGGGTTAACCCTGTTCGGCCATTTATTGTTGACCTTTTAAGTCGATAACAAAAACATGCGTAGGAAAGGTCCCATCCTGCGTCGAAAAGGTCGGTCGGCACTGGCGCTCATGGTCGTAGCATCGCTAACGGTCCCAGCGCATGCTCAAACAATAGCCAGTGCCACCGGCCGAACGACGATCATCAATCCGCTTTCGGTATCCGCCCAGCGCGACCTTGATTTCGGCAGACTGATCGCCGGAACCACCGCCGGAACGGCCACCATCAATCCCATTAGCGAAACGCGCACGGTAGGTGGCGGTGCAAGCAGCGCAGGCGGCACGCCGATCAGCGCCAGCTTTGCGGCGCGGGGTGTTGCGGGGCGTATGCTGCATATCGGTGTGCCCACAACCCCCATCATCGCCAGCAATGGCACTGGCGCGACGATGACTATCAGCAATTTTGCCCACAATGGCGGCAACGCGCCAATATTGCTCGACGGAGATGGTGACGCGACCATCCATGTCGGGGCAACAATATCGCTGGGCGCCGGGCAGGCGGAGGGCGCCTATTCCGCCCATTTCAGCATAATTGCTATTTATCTCTAGCCGGGTGACTGCTAGTCGCTTGACCCATGATACAGGCTCGTGAAACCAGCTACACCCATGACCACCGCATCTGCTGCATGGGTGCCAGCGACACGCCGCAAGCATCGGCAACGCTGGGGCATCCGCGCGTCTGGATCGAAATCGACGCTGAAATCGGCGCGGCGCAATGCGGATATTGCGACCATCGCTATATTTTGATCGGCGGCCCCGCCGACCAGCGCTGATTGCCGGCTGCGGCCCCGCGCACGATGCACGACGACCCACGCCATTTATTATACGCAGATGGTCAACTCGACCCCGATGGCGCGATGGTGCTTACCCGCCAAGCATTGGCAGGCGCAGACGATGGCGAGCTATATCTGCAGTATCGCGCCAGTGAGGCATTGTTGTTTGACGATGGTGCGCTGAAAGCAGCGGACTATGCGCAAAGCGCCGGTTTTGGTTTGCGCGCGGTGGTCGGGGAAAAGACCGGCTTTGCCCATGCCAGCGAATTGAGCGCCACCGCAATAGGCCGCGCCATCCCTGCACTCAGCATCATCACCAATGGGCATGGCGGAGTGATGGCCACCCCGCCCCATCGCACCAATCGCCGGCTTTATGATGATTCCAACCCGATCGATGGTTTCAGCTTTGTTGATAAGCTCAGCCTCTGCCAGATGGTCGATGCGGCAGCCCGCGCCGCCGACCCCCGGGTGCGACAGGTCAGTGTGTCGCTGACCGGCAACTGGTCGGTCATCGAAATCCTGCGCGCCGATGGCACCAGCGCCTTTGATGTGCGCCCACTGGTGCGGCTCAACGTCTCGCTGGTGCTGGCAGAGGGCGACCGCCGCGAAAGCGGCAATTTTGGCATTGGCGGACGGCGCGGTTTTGCCGATCTAATGGAACGGGCAACGTGGCAGCGCGCGATTGACGCCGCCCTTTGCCAGGCTTCCAATAATCTGGAAAGCCAAGCTGCTCCAGCGGGCGAAATGACCGTTTTGCTGGGGCCGGGCTGGCCCGGCATTTTGCTCCATGAAGCGGTCGGCCATGGGTTGGAGGGGGATTTTAACCGCAAGGGGACGAGCGTTTTTTCCGGCCGGATGGGCACACAGGTGGCCGCCAAAGGGGTGACGGTTATCGACGATGGCAGCCTGTCCAGCCCGCTTGGCGGCGCGCGGCGCGGTTCGCTCAACATCGATGATGAGGGGACACCCTGCCAGACCAATATCCTCATCGAAGATGGCATTTTGACCAGTTACATGCACGACCGGCAGAGCGCGCGGTTGATGGGTGTCGCGCCGACGGGCAATGGCCGCCGCGAAAGCTATGCCCATGCGCCCATGCCGCGGATGACCAATACGTTTATGGCCGCCGGTGCGGATGATCCCGACGAACTTCTCGCCCGGGTCAAGGATGGCATATATGCCACCAGCTTTGGCGGCGGACAGGTCGATATCGTCTCGGGCAATTTCACCTTTTCCTGCACAGAGGCGTGGCGGGTCAAAAATGGCCGCAAACTCCACCCGATCCGGGGGGCAACGCTGATCGGCAATGGCCCCAAGGCGCTGCAGCATATTGTCGGCATCGGCAATGATATGGCGCTGGATGAGGGGATTGGTGTGTGCGGCAAGGCGGGCCAAAGCGTCCCCGCCGGAGTTGGCCAGCCGACTTTGCTGATTGAGGGGCTGACCATCGGCGGCACTGCAGATTGATGGGCGGATTGATGGAACGTGCGCCCGATTTGCTGCGCGTTGCCAGTTACAATGTCCATAAATGCGTTGGCACCGACCGGCGGCGCAACCCCGAACGCATCATGGATCTCGGCGCCACCAACGTCTCCAGCATCGGCTGGGAGATGATGGACCGCGCCGCCAATCACCAACAGCCCGACGCCTATACCGACGCCACCGTCCACTTCGTCAAAGCCATGCAAACCGCCGACGGCAACTGGCGCATCCCCGACGGCCGCCGCCCGCCCATGAACTCCGGCGACTACCAAACCACCGCCATGGCCATCTTCGCCCTCAAAACCTACACGCCCGAAGCG
>CAUJJQ010000170.1 GCA_963205285.1 Pseudomonadota bacterium
CGATGCGGGGGCAGGTCGCGCGCCGCATCAAAATGGGCGGCCATCGCCCGCGCATGGACGCCCGCATCGGTGCGCCCCGCGGCATGTGCGGTGACCGCGTGACCGACGATGGATTGCGCCGCTTCCTCCAGCGCCTGTTGCACGCTGGGGCCGTGCGCTTGCCGCTGCCAACCCATATAGGGCCGCCCGTCCCACTCCAGCGTCAGCCGATATCGCACCATCAGTCGATCCGATCGCCTGCCGGAAAGGCAAAACCGCGCAACAGATCGGCGACCGGCATTGCGCCGCGCCCCGCGCGCTGGATGATGGTCGGGCGCAGGATGCCGGGGTTGCAGGCGATCGACAGCGTATCATCGACCAGGGTGCCGGGGCGTGCGCCGTGCGCGCTGTCGCCGGGTTTGGCGATTTCGGCGGCAAGGATACGGAATCGTTCGCCGCGATATGCGAACCATGCGCCGGGCGCAGGGGCAAAGGCGCGCACCATGCGTTCAACCTGAACGGCGGTCAGGTTCCAGTCGCTTCGCGTTTCGCCCTTGTCGATCTTGGTTGCATAGGTGACGCCGTCATCGCTTTGGGCGCGCGGCGGGTGTCCCTGCAGGTTGTCGAGGACGTCGATCAGCAAATCAGCCCCTAAATCGGCCAATTTCGCCATCAGCGCGGCCCCGGTCATCCCGCTGATATCGATGCGCGTTTCGGCGCGCACATCGCCGGTGTCCAGCCCCGCATCCATTTGCATGATGGCGACCCCGCTTTGCCGATCGCCCGCCAAAATTGCGCGTTGCACGGGTGCGGCACCCCGCCAGCGCGGCAGGATGGAGCCATGGATGTTGATGCAGCCATGGCGCGGCGCATCCAAAATTACCTGCGGCAGGATTAGCCCATATGCTGCGACCACCGCGACATCGGCATCATATGCGGCAAAGCGCGCCTGTTCCTCAGCCGTTTTCAGACTGCGCGGGGTTTCGACCGCAATGCCCAGCGTCTCTGCCGCCAGATGCACCGGCGTTTTTTGCAGCTTCTTGCCGCGCTGCGCTGGGCGTGGTGGTTGGCTATAGGCCGCCACCACATCGTGTCGTTCTGCCAGCGCATGGAGTGCGGGCAGCGCAAATTCGGGGGTGCCCATGAAGATTATCCGCATCGCGCGGCTGTAAAGCCGGGGCATGCGCGCTGCAAGGCTTGGCGTGGGTGATTGCCAAGTGCGGGCGCGATGATTATCGCCGCTGCCATGGCCTCCAGCGAAATCGAAGCGCTCGTGACGCAGCTTGCCCGCCTGCCGGGGCTTGGCCCGCGTAGTGCGCGGCGTGCCGTGCTCCATCTGCTGAAGAAACGCGAAGGCTCGCTCGACCCGCTGATCGCGGCGTTGCAGGGGGTGCGCGCGCACCTCGTCACCTGTGCTACCTGCGGCAATGTCGATACCCGCGACCCTTGCGCCATCTGTGCCGACCCGCGCCGCGATGCGCGCAGCCTGTGCGTGGTGGAGGAGGTGGCGGACCTTTGGGCGCTCGACCGGGCGCGGCTATTTCCGGGGCGCTTTCACGTACTCGGCGGGCGATTATCGGCCTTGGACGGCATTGGCCCCGAACAATTGGGCATCGACGCATTGGTTGCGCGCGTCGCAGCGGGCGGCATTGATGAAGTGGTGCTGGCGATGAACGCGACGTTGGAGGGGCAGACAACCGCCCATTACATCGCCGACCGGATGGAAGCATTGCCGGTGCGTCTCACCCAATTGGCGCATGGATTGCCGGTGGGCGGTGAACTTGACTTTCTGGATGAGGGCACTTTGGCGCAGGCGTTACGGGCGAGGAGGCCGTTGGGCTGATTGTCCGCTGCCCTTGACCAGCGGCACCGCCATCCATATCTGGCGGCCATGGCCATTTTACCCATTTTGGAAACGCCCGACCCGGTTCTGCGTGAAATTTCAAAGCCGGTGACGGCGTTTGACGCGACGCTCAAGCAATTGGCGGCGGACATGCTCGAAACCATGTATGATGCGCCCGGCATAGGCTTGGCAGCGGTGCAGGTGGGTGTGCCGCTGCGCATGCTGGTCATTGATTTGCAGGAACCCGACCCGGCGGATGAAAGCGGCGAAACCATCGTCAAAAATCCGCGTATTTTCGTCAATCCGGTTTTTTCCGAACCATCGGCACAGAGCAATGTCTATTCGGAGGGGTGCCTGTCCGTCCCCGAACAATATGCAGAGGTGGTGCGCCCAGCCCAGATCACCGTCGATTGGCAGGATTTGGACGGCACGCCGCAACGCGAGCGCATGGACGGGTTGATGGCGACCTGCATCCAGCATGAGCATGATCACCTCGAAGGCATATTGTTCATCGACCATCTGTCACGGCTAAAGCGCGATATGTTGCTCAAAAAACTGCATAAAATGCGTCGCGTGGCATAGCGGCGAAAACGGGTGCGGCGGGTCGCGCAGTTGACTAGCGCTTTGTTCCGTCTATGTTCGCGGCAATGAATATGCTGATAATTTATATTGTTGTCGCGCTCATGGTCGGCGCCGGTGTCGCTTGGCTACTTGCCAGCCAATCCAAAAATGCGCTGCTGCGCGAACGCGATGATTTTGCCGAACGCTTTCGTCAGGCGGTCGTCGACCTCGAACGAGCGGATAAGGAGCGGGAGGATTATCGCGTCGAACTGGCGACCTTGCGCACGACCATGGAGGCTGAGGGCCGCAGCCATGCCGCTGCCATAACCGCATTGACCGAAGCGAAGGACGCGCTCGCCGGTCAATTTCAGGAGGTTGCATCGCGCCTGTTAAAGGATGCGCAGGGCCAATTCCTCGAAACCGCTGATGCGCGTTTTCGCGCGAGTGAGGAACAATCGGGCGCGCGGCTCGCGCAATTATTGTCGCCGGTCAACGAACGGCTCAGCGCCTATGAAACTGCGGTCAAAAAGGTGGAGGGTGAACGCGAAACGGCCTTTGGCAATTTGAAAGGCCTGCTCGATGCGCTGCGCCAGTCGAACGAAAGCGTGAAGGAGGAGGCGGCGCGGCTGTCCAACAGCTTGCGTAACGCACCAAAAGCGCGGGGGCGCTGGGGTGAACAGCAATTGCGCAATGTGCTCGAAACCTGTGGGCTTAGCGAACATGCCGATTTTGCGACCGAAGTGTCGATGACCGATGGCGAAGGCGCACGGTTACGTCCCGACGTCATCATTCGCGTGCCGGGTGGGCAATCTTTGGTCATCGACGTCAAGGTTTCGCTCAACGCCTATCAGGATGCGATGGGCGCGACTGACGATAATGCGCGTGCGGCGGGGCTGGCCGACCATGCCCGATCGGTCAAAACCCATGTTCAGCAATTGGGCAGCAAAGCATATTGGGCGCAGATTGAAAACGCGCCGGACTATGTCATTCTTTTCTTGCCCGGCGAACATTTCCTGACCGCCGCGTTGGAGGCGGACCCCAATTTATGGGATGATGCATTTGAACGGCGTGTCCTGCTGGCGACGCCGACCAATTTGATCGCGATTGCGCGCACCGTCGCTGCGGTCTGGCGGCAAGAAAAATTGTCGAAACAGGCCGGTGAAATCGCCGCATTGGGCCGCGAATTATACACCCGATTATCGGTTATGGGCGGGCATATTACGAAATTGGGCAAGAATCTCGACACTGCTGTCAGTGCCTATAATGGCTTTGTCGGCAGCATCGAATCGCAGGTTTTAACGCAAGCCCGCCGGTTTGAGGCGCTCGATATTGATACCGGCAATAAATCAATCGACGCCTTGCCGGTGATCGATACCGCGGTGCGCAGTCAGAACAAGCTCGGCAGCGCGGACAATTTACCCGAAGGCGACGCTTAGTTCAGCCACGCACCAAGGCGGATTTGCCCGACACCTTCCCGCGATAACAATACTTCCCCATTATCGCCGCTGGTGATGGCCAGCGGCCCGCCCAACAGTGCCAACACTGCATTTTCCTGCGCCATCAACGGCGC
>CAUJJQ010000171.1 GCA_963205285.1 Pseudomonadota bacterium
AGCCCCCTCCCGCACGGGAATCGCACCGGCGATGCCGGGGCGAAGGCGCGCGCATAACGGCAACGCGCCCAAAAAGCAATCTGATCCGAAACTGTCGTTTCGGGGTGCTGTTCCGGCCCACTCCCCGCCCGACGTTAATGAAAATGTCTGGGAGACATTTTCATCGGAGGGCCGGCCACTCATAAGATACGATCCCGTGGGTGGTCGCCCTTCAGCGTGATTGTCCCCCGGACAATCACGTAACCTTCAGGCGGGAGTGGGCCGGTGCCGTGCCAAAATTCGCCGTTTGGCGGATTTTGAACAGAAATAATGTTCCTACTTGACGCGTTCGACCTGGTCGAATTCCAGCTCGACCGGCGTCGGGCGACCAAAGATCGAAACCGAAACCTTGACCCGCGCCTTTTCAAAGTCGAGTTCCTCGACCGTGCCGGAGAAGCTGGTGAACGGCCCGTCGAGCACTTTGACCGCATCGCCGATTTCATAATCGATGCGGATTTCCTGCTTGGGCCGGGCGGCGGCGGCATCCTTTATGTTGAGCATGCGCAACGCTTCGCTCTCACGGATCGCCTGTGGTTTGCTGTTGGTGCCCAAAAATCCAGTGACCTTTGGGGTGTTTTTGACAAGGTGGTAGACATCATCGGTCAGCGTCAGCTTGGCAAGGACATAGCCGGCCATGGACGTGCGTTCCGATTGCACCTTTTTGCCGCGCTTTACCTCAGTCACCGTTTCGGTCGGCACTTCGATTTGTTCGACCAAGGGCGACAGGCTCATCCGCTCGGCCTCCGCCATAATGGCGTCGCGCACCTTGTTTTCAAAACCCGAATAAGCGTGGATGATGTACCAGCGCGCCATAAATTACGTCCGTTCCGTTAAGCTTCGCCTTATTGGGCGAAGGAAAGCAGCCAGTTGACCAGCGCACCAAAGGCGCTGTCGATGCCGAGGAAGAAAACCGCCAAAATGGCGGTCATGATCAACACCATGATCGTCGTCGCGGTGGTTTCGCGCGGAGTCGGCCAGACGATCTTATTCGCCTCTTGCCGCACTTCGCGGACGAACTTGCCCGGGGAAAATTTCGCCATCATCGCATCCTCAAAATAGCCCAAGCCATAGCCTTATAACCCCATGGCTTTGGGCCATATGGGGTGGCAGCCACCCCATGCAATATCCCGTTCAATTCTATCGCCCAATGCCTTGAAAAAAGGCAATAATCCGCCCGCGCCACCCCACCCGTTTTCAGGGATTGGGCATGGCTGCGGACGGTATTGAGCCATAAAATCTGTCGTCGCGCTCTACAGAGGGCAACGCGCCTTGGCAAGGCTGGCAGGGGCAGCAGGACTCGAACCCGCGACCCTCGGTTTTGGAGACCGAAGCTCGACCAACGGAGCTCTACCCCGAGGGGCCGCCCTGCCGTCCGGCGTCGCGGGCCATAACCATAGCGCCCGACAAGAGCAAGCCTAAGCGCAATCATCGCCGATCGCATATGGGTGGCGGGGCAGATGGATGCCTATATCGTGGCCCGCCTAACCCACTATGGCGCGATAGAGGCCGTAGCTCGACGTCAGGGTCAGCACCACGCCGACCATCAGCAACAGGGCTTTGGCAGGCACGCGCTTGGCCAGCATTGCCCCCATGGGTGCTGCCGCCATGCCACCGATCAGCAGCCCGACGACCGCGACCCCGAAATGTGCCACGCCCAAATTCCAGATAAAAGCAGCCGAAATGGCGATGGTCAGGAAAAACTCGACGCTGTTGACCGTGCCGATGACTTTGCGCGGTTCGGCACCTTGGATGAGGAGATTGGACGTGACGACCGAACCCCAGCCACCGCCACCTGCCGCATCCAAAAAGCCGCCAATCAAGCCGAGCGGCGCCACAACTTTGGGATCGCGGATATGCGGCTGATGGTCCAATCCACGCCACAACAGCCATAGCCCGATGGATATGAGGTAGACGAGGACAAATGGTTTCACCGTTTCGCCTGATATGTTGGATAACAGATGGGCGCCCGTTACCCCCCCGATGACGCCGGGGATTAACAACCTCCAGAACAGTCGTGCATCGATGTTTCGGTGCAGCAAATGGCTGATCCCTGAAACACCCGTAGTGAATATCTCCACCAAATGGACGCGCGCTGACGCCTGTGCTGGCGGGACGCCGAGCACGCCCACGAGCAAGGTGGACGTGATGACGCCGAACGCCATGCCCAGTGCGCCATCAACCAATTGCGCGGCGAATCCGACGAGGATGAATGGCAATAACGCCGACAAATCCATCGCACTAACGTCAAACATCGAACGGCTGCTCCCGCGCGCTTACAGATGAACCGCTTATGGTGCGCCTGATACAGCAATGCCAGCGTGATTGGCTATCGCTACCCCAAGCGTGCCTTGTTCCAATAATGTGTATGCAAACGTGCCCGATTGGCCTGCATGAAATCGATAAACACCCGCAATTTTGGCAAAATTTGCCGCCGGTCAGGATAATAGAGAAAGGCACCATTGGACGAAGCAGCAAAATCAGACAGCACTTCGACCAGATTACCGCGTTCCAGATCCGCCTGAATGGCAGGCAAAGCAAACATGCCGATCGCCGCACCACTATGTGCCGCCATCAGATAGGCTGCCGAATCATTGACGATGATGGGCCCCTTGACCGGAATTTGAATGGGGCGGTTACCATCAACAAAGGTCCAGTCCCAAAAGCCGCCAGCGGCGAGACGCATACGGACGCATTTATGCTGGAGCAAATCGGTCGGCCTTTGCGGTGCCCCATATTTTTCGAAATAATCGGGCGTGCCGACCACCGCGTACCGAAATGGTGCGGCCAAACGAATGGCGACCATGTCCGCAGCGAGCGATTCGCCCAGCCGCACCCCCGCATCAAAGCCGCCAACCGTGATGTCGGAAAGCCCCTCATCGGCAAAAATTTCCAATTCTATGTCGGGGAATGCCGCGCAAAATTCGCCCAATATCGGTTCGAACAGCGGCACAATGGCCGCACGCATCAGGTTGATTCGCAATCTGCCTGCCGGCTTTTCACCCAGCGATCGTGCTGCTTCTATCGCTTCCCCAATGCCCGATATGGCGGGTCTTGCATGTTCGAGGAATTGTTCACCCGCCTGTGTCAGGCCAACGCTGCGTGTGGTCCGGGTGAGCAATGGCACGCCAACCCGCAATTCCAGCGCACGGATGGTCTGGCTGATTGCCGATGGGCTGACCCCCAGATGCTGCGCAGCGGTTGTGAAGCTGCGATGTTCGGCAATCAGCAAAAATGCCTCCACCCCATCGAGCGCGCCGCGTGTTTTTTGTAAGCCCTGCTTCATAGCGCTTCCATATTATGCGCACTTCACAAAAAGGCAAAGCCTTGCTAAATAGGTTGCATAACGAAACGAACCGAACCGCAAAACAGGCCAAAGGTCGAATGCGCAATCGGTCGATAACATGAAAAGGAACTCATCCATGCAACGCCTTTCACTCTCCCCCCTATTGATCGCTTCGGCCTTTGCTTTGGCACCGGTTACCGTGCTGACGGTTCCGACGGGTGCACATGCGCAAGCCGTGTCGCAGGATTATCGCTGCACCAATCTGCCTGAACAGGTACGTGCGGCAAGCAGTGCTTCCAATGATGCGGCGGCGGTTGCGCGTGCGCAACGGTTCCTCGCGACGGGTGTTTCGCTCTGCGAAGCGCGCAGCGAAGGCCCGGCCGCGCGCCAATTCCGTTCAGCCTTGCGTATACTTGGTGTCGAAGAAGCTCGCGCCGATAATGGCAATGCGGTTGCGACTGCATCAGGCACCCCGTCGGGCAATTGAGCCGAACGATATTATGCAAAGGGCGGCTACTTTCGGGTGGCCGCCCTTTTCATGCGCGGCGTTGGTAGCGGAAATACCACACCTCGTGCCCCAAGCGGCGCGCCTTGGCTTCGTAGCGGGTTTCAGCCCAGCCACTCGGACGATCGAGGAAATGCTTTGCGTCGTCAGCGACCCAGGCAAATTGGTGCCGGTGACGGCGCATAACCATCATCGCATGGGCAACATAGATCGGATGGTCGGTGCCAAAGCGAAATTCGCCGCCAATCTTGAGCTTTGATGCGATCATATCCAATGGGCCATCGTTCATCATCCGCCGCTTGGCATGGCGCGCCTTGGGCCATGGGTCGGGGTGCAGCAAATAAACAAAACTGAGCGCGCCGTCGGGGATGCGGCGTAGCACGCTCAACGCATCGCCGTGGTGCAGGCGGATATTGCCGACCGGCGGATGCCCGCCATTGTCGCCCGCGACATGGCCCAAAGCCTGCGCAATGCCGTTCAAAAATGGTTCGCAGCCGATAAATCCATGATCGGGCAGCAAATCGGCACGGGCGACCAAATGTTCACCGCCGCCGATGCCGATTTCGAAATGGAGCGGGATGTCCGCGCCGAATAAATTATCGGCGCGCACATCGCCTTCGTCTGGAACCGCGATTTGCGGCAGCAGATTTTCGACCAGCGACAGTTGTGCCGCGCGCAATTTTTTGCCCTTGGCCCGCCCATAAAGCCGACCAATGGTCGCCGGATCGTTGTGGCTCAGACTATGTTCTGACATACCCAACTAATTGTTATTGCGCGAACGCCGCCTTTAACTGGTCGACCAAATCCGTGCGTTCCCATGGGAAAAATTCGCCGTCCGCTGTCCGGCCGAAATGGCCATAAGCTGCGGTTTTCTGATAGATAGGTTTGTTCAGCCCCAGATGGGTGCGGATGCCCTTTGGCGTCAGGCGCACCAATTGGGGCAGCAATTGTTCGAGCCGCGCTTCATCCACCCCGGCCGCAGCCGTGCCATGCAAATCGACATAGACCGACAAGGGTTCGGCAACCCCGATCGCATAGCTTAATTGAATGGTGCAGCGACGTGCCAGCCCGGCGGCCACGACATTTTTGGCCAGATAACGCGTCACATAAGCGGCAGACCGGTCCACCTTGGTCGGGTCTTTGCCCGAAAATGCCCCGCCACCATGCGGTGCGGCACCGCCATATGTGTCGACGATGATTTTGCGTCCGGTCAGCCCGGCGTCCCCATCCGGCCCGCCAATTTCGAAACGACCGGTCGGGTTAATGTGATAAACGGTGTTGGCGCTGAGCAGTTCGGCAGGCAAGATATCGCCGATGACGCCTTCGACATAGCTGCGCAGAGCGCCATATTTTTCCGCGTCGCCTGCACCATGGTGCCAATAATATTCGGGCGCATGCTGGGTGGAAACGACGATGGCGGTCGCTTCGACCGGACGTTCATTGGCGTAGCGCAATGTCACCTGACTTTTGGCGTCAGGTTCCAAAAAGGGTGCGATACCCGCCTTGCGGTCGGCGGCCATACGTTCCAGGATTTTGTGGCTGTAATCGAGCGTCGCGGGCATCAGGTCGGGCGTTTCGTTGGACGCATATCCGAACATAATGCCCTGGTCGCCTGCCCCTTCATCCTTGTCGGCGCTTTCATCGACCCCCTGGGCAATATGGTCAGACTGGCCGTGTAGGTTGTTTTCAAACCGAAAACTTTCCCAGTGAAAACCCGATTGCTCATAGCCGATATTTTTGACGACACCGCGCACGGTGCGTTCGATTTCGGCGAGCGCGCCGTCGGCCCATGCGCCATTTTCATAAACACCGCGACAGCGAATTTCCCCAGCCAAAACGACCAATTGCGTGGTCGTCATGGTTTCGCAGGCGACGCGCGCTTCGGCATCTTTGGACAGAAACAGGTCGACAATGGCGTCAGAAATCTGGTCGGCGACCTTGTCCGGGTGGCCTTCGGAAACAGATTCGGATGTAAAGAGAAAGCTGTTACGCATGGGACGAGGTCAATCCTTATCGTGCTGCGGCGCGGTGCATTTCTGTCCGGCCATCATATAAAGCAAGTTTTATATCCGGCCCTTTAACGATGCTTTCGGCCAAAGACAATCGCGCCCGCCATAAGAAAAATGGCAAAGGCCAAAGGCAGGATATTGCCGAAACGCGCAAAAAGCGTCGGGGTAAAGGCAAGTGGAACGGTCGCATCGATACGCCCTGCATGGTGCATGGGCAGCGCATGGAGAACGCGCCCATCGGGGGCGACGATCGCACTGATCCCGGTCGGCGTGGCGCGCAGGACAGGCAAGCCTTCTTCCACCGCGCGTAGCCGTGCCTGCGCCAAATGCTGCGGCGGTCCCCATGCGCCGAACCATGCGTCATTGGACGGATTAAAGATGAAGTCGGGCCGGTTGCCTCGATCAACAACTTGCCCCGAAAAAATAATCTCATAACAGATTTGCAGTCCCGCCCGCCCAAATCGACCAAGGTTGAGCGTGCGGGCACCCGGGCCGGGCCAAAAATCGATATCCCCCGGTGCCAATCGGGACAGGCCGAGCCGCGATAATATGGGGCGCATGGGCAGATATTCGCCATATGGCACCAAATGTGACTTGTCGTAACGCGCCCGCAATCGACCCTGATCGTCCAATGCAAAGACCGCGTTGCGCGCACCCACCACATCATCGCTCGCCGTATTGGGGATGAGCTTGACGGCACCGGTCAGCAACATGTCGTCTGGGCCAAGCTGTGCGGCAAGCCGTGCCCGGACAAATGCGGGCGGTTCGTCATACCAATAGGGTGGGTAACCATCCTCAACATAATCGGGCACCGCCGCTTCGGGCCACAATAACAGGCGTGGGTTTGCGCCCAATCGCGGTGAATTGGCGGCGAGTTAGGCGAAATTGGCGCGGCGCTGCGCCATGTCCCACTTATCACCCTGATCGATATTGGGCTGGACGATGGTAACGTTGGTCGCGGGCCGCCCTTCATTTGCGGGTTTGGCCATGGTCAGCAAAATATTGGAACCACTCCAAAATAGCACCAGACTTGCCGCCATCCACAGGGCGGCTTTGCGCTGACCGTTCGAAAATAATGTCACGCTGCTGGATAGGAGGAGGATGAGGCCGCTCATCCCATAGGTGCCGATGATGCGGGTCGGTGCGGCAGCCCATGGTGCGATGGCGGCGAGCGGGTTCCATGCAAATCCGGTAAAAACCCATGCACGCAGCCATTCGCTGATGATCCATGTGGCGGCAAACAAT
Source organism: Pseudomonadota bacterium (assembly GCA_963205285.1). Classification (GTDB taxonomy): domain Bacteria; phylum Pseudomonadota; class Alphaproteobacteria; order Sphingomonadales; family Sphingomonadaceae; genus Sphingopyxis. The sequence continues at coordinate 7,082 of CAUJJQ010000171.1, forward strand.
AATGCAAACAGCAACTGCCGATTGCCCTGCATTTGGCGGGCCAGCCGGTGTGCGCTGGCGGCTGCCAGCGCCGGATAGATGGCGAGATATAGCGACAGCAGCGGAACCGCCATCCAGCCCAGCCATGGTGGCATTTTGGCTTGATAGGTAAATGCCTGTGCAATCCAGATCAGTCCGACAATAAAATAACCCAACCCGAACAACCAACCGAGCCAAAGCGCCGTGCGGGTTTTTGCGGCTTGGGATAGCAAATGCAGCAATGCGGCCAGCGCCAATATTGTCAGCGGCCATAGCCCCAAGGGCGCAAATCCTGTGGCGCTGATCGCACCCAATAAGAAAGCACAAAGCGCGGGATGGCGCTGGAGCGCGGCAATGCGACGGGCGGGCATGGCCTGCCCATAGCGCAGGGCGCGCGGTGGCGCTATAGCCGCGCCATGCGTCCCTTTCACCTTGCCATCCCGGTCGATGACCTGCCCGCTGCGCGGCATTTTTACGGTGCTGTGATGGGCTGCGCTGAGGGGCGATCATCTGACCATTGGGTGGATTTCGACCTGTTCGGGCATCAATTGGTCGCGCACCATGTCGCCGATTATCGCGGCGTGGCGGCGGGGATGAACGCGGTCGATGGCCATGCAGTGCCGGTGCCGCATTTTGGCATCATCCTGACGCTGGATCAATTCGCGGCGCTGGCCGAACGTCTGGCGCGCGCGGGCTGCGCCTTCATTCACCCGCCGATGGTGCGCTTTGCGGGGCAGGCGGGCGAACAGCGCACCATGTTCCTCGCCGATCCGGCGGGCAATGCGCTGGAGTTCAAAGCCTTTGCCGATGATGCGATGATTTTCAGCGCTTAGCTTATGCTGGCATGGCTGGCGGCGCTGCACGCGTCGCTGGCGCTGGCCGCGCCGCCCGAAAAATAGGCAAAGGCGATGAAACCGCCGACGACCGCCACGGCAAAAGCCGCGGACAATATGGCGAGATATTTTTCGATGAAGGCCTTTATCGGCGCGCCGAATTTCCAGAACAGGAAACCGACCAGCATGAATTGAAAGGCGCGGCTGGCGATGCTGGCGAGGATGAAGGTTGCTAGGTTCATGTGGATGAAGCCGGCGGTCAGCGTCAGCAGCTTGAAGGGGATGGGGGTCGCGCCCTTTATCAGGATGATTTCGGCGCCATATTCGCGCAAATAACAGGCAGCGGCAGGAAAACTGTCCCACAGACCGAGGGTGCGCAGCAAGGGTTCGCCGATGGTGTCATAGGCAAAATAGCCCAGACTATAGCCAAACAGCCCCCCGACAACAGATGCAAATGTTGTTATAATGCCGTATCTTAGCGCCTTTTCCGGCCGCGCGAGGCACATGAGGCCGAGCAAAGGGTGCGGCGGGATGGGAAAAAAGCTTGCCTCTGCAAAGGCGAACAGGAACAGCCACCGCGTCGCGTGGCGGTGCGCCGCCTTGTCCATCATCCAGTCATAAAGGCGGCGTAACATCCCCCGCCACCTAGCCCGCGCCGGATGGCCTGACAAGCTATCCGCGCGCGCCATCCCCCGCATGCGCCCAACAGGTGCGCCGCGCCAGCCATGGGTTCAGGAACAGGAACGGCAGTTTCAACGCCAATAATTCGCCATGGATATAGCGGTCGATCCACCTTTCCCACCAACTGTCGTTGCGCCGCCCGTGCGCCGCCAGCCAGCCGTCATAGGGTGCCCAATGCGATGGTTCGTCGCGTTCGATAATCCGGAAAATCCGCATGAGAATCGGGTCGCGGCGAACGATTGGGTGGGCGAGCAAAATTTCGACCTGTTGCATCCCGCGTCTTTCGGTCAGGCTGATGACGCGGCATAATTTTTCAAATAATGCATCGCTGTCGATTACCGCCTGAGTGTCGAGCGCGTCGATTTTGCGACCGAACATAATTTCGACAAAGCGGTCGATATGGCCGCAGGTGCGATCAACCGCAAAGGGCATGATGCCGCGCCGTTCGAACCAGCGGCGGAACATATGATAATGTTTTTCTTCGTCTGCGCGGTGCTGTTCAATTGCGGCAATCAGCGCTGCATCGTCGGGTGCGCGCGCGCGCACCGCATCCAGCACCCGCGCAATCGCTGTATAGCCGCGATGTTCGTTATAGATGTAAATGCTGCCGAGCAGGTCGAGGTAGCGGCGTTGCAACCGCCCCTCCGCGCGTGGCGCTGCGCGGGGGCTGTTGGGCGCATCATGCGGTTCCATCGTCTCATCGTCGGCGTGCATCGCTTGCATAACCCCTGATATGGGTTAGGGTTTTAGGCGGTAAACCCACTAACCATGCGGCGGCAATTTACGGGGAACAGATATGATTGTCTATGGCGCGATATTGTCACCTTTTGTCCGCAAGGTTTTGATCGCGGCGGCGGAAAAGGGGCTGGAGGTGGAACAGCGCCCCGGCGGCATGGGGCAGGGGGGCGATGAATTTGTCGAAGCCAGCCCATTTGGTAAAATGCCAGCGCTACGTGTGCCAAATGGGCGCGGGGAGGGGCGTGACTATCTGCTCGCCGATTCATCGGCCATCGTCCATTATATGGAGGCAGCGCACCCCGCGATGCCGCTGATCCCCGCAGAGCCGATGGCGCGGGGGGAGGTAATCTGGTTTGATGAATTTGCCGATACGATTTTGATGGCGGCGGGCGGCAAGCTGTTTTTCAACCGGGTGGTTGCGCCATTATTCCTGAAACGGCCGGGGGATTTGGCGGCGGCGGATGACGCGGAACGAACCGAAATCCCGCACATATTGGACTGGCTGGAACAACGCATCGGGCCAAAGCGTGAATTTCTGGTCGGCGGCGCATTTTCGCTGGCCGATATTTCGGTGGCGGTGATGTTCGCCAATGTGCGCGGTGCGGGCGTCGCGCTCGACACACAGAAATACCCCAATGTTGAGCGTTGGCTGGCAGGGGTGGAGGGGCGGCCGAGCTTTGCCGCCCAAAATGCGCGGATGGAAAAAATACTCGCCCGCGTCCGTGCAGAGGCGGGGGCTTAGCCGGGCGCAGTCGTTTTTCGCGCAAGGCTTGTCGCCGTTCGTCCGTATCTCGACACGCTCGATACGAACGGGGTGGAGCTTATCCGCCGTATCTCGCTCCGCGTGATACGAACGGGCCAGGGTGAAGTTACGCACCCCAAATCCGTTCGTGTCGAGCGAAGTCGAGATACGAGCCTTGAGGGATTTCGAGTGAAATGGAACATTTCACGGCTCGGAAATACCGGCAAGATATTAAGTCGAGACACGGGCAAAATGGATTTGATTGCCCCCTCCATCACCGCTTCGCGGTGATCCCCATCCCCCTCCCGTAAACGGAGGGGGATTTGGGCTCTGCGCCTCTGCGCGAAACATAGCCTCAGCGCGCCATTGAAGGTGGATTCCCGCATTCGCGGGAATGACAGGGTCTTAGCATTTAACCAAATAGGCACAAAATACTTGACAGCGTAACGCTGATATGGCACAAGCCACATATTGCTGAAAAATGCGAGTCGCGGGATGCCACCCTGTCGGAAAAATCCGGCAGGGTTTTTGCGTTTTCAGCCCCTCATTTCCCTTTGCATAAAGGAGGCGACATGGCCGAAGCAAAAACACGCGCGTCCAGCGCCGCAAAATCCGCGCGCCCCAAAAAATCATCGCCCAAGCTGGTCAGTGCGCGCGCACAAAATGGCGTGCGACAGGTGCGGCGTGGCGGCAAACGGTTACCGCCGGAAAGTTTCGATGCCTTTTTTGATGCGCTGGCTGAAACGTCCAACATCAAATTGTCCGCCGAGATGGGCGGGGTGGCGCTCGCCACCGTAAAGCAACGCCGCCGCAATGACCCCGAATTTGCGCAGCGATTCGACCTCGCCAAGCTGGAAGGGCAGCAGGATTTGGAAATGGCCGCATTGGCGCAGGGGCGTTTTGGCGTGCGTCAGGTGGAAAAGGTGGAGCGGCATAAGGACGGGCACGTCCGCACCGTCATCCGCGACCATGCACTGGCGACGTTGCGCGGCTTTGCCGCGATCAACCATGCCGCCGTGCGGCGCGCGGCAGCGGCGCTGGCCGCGCAACATGACGATCAGTCGGCGCAAAGCGATGCACAGATTGTGGCAGGGTTGGCAGAGGCATTTGCCGCGCTCCTCCGGCAGCGGCTTGGGGGTGCGGATGGCCGATAATGCCGCTTTGCCCCCCACGGCTTTGCCCCCAACAGATTTTTGCGCCGAAACGCCGCTCATCGACCTTATCACCGGCGATGCGCTGCTCACCCAATTTGCCGCAGACACAATCGGCCCTGATTGGCACGCGCTGCTTTCCACCCAATGGCCGCTGATCGCGCGGCGTGCGCAATTGCCGCCCGATGGCGACTGGCGCATCTGGTTGATGCTGGCCGGGCGCGGATTTGGCAAAACCCGCAGCGGCGCCGAATGGGTCGATGCGCTGGCGCGCGCCCATGCCGGGTGCCGCATCGCGCTCGTCGGTGCGACGATTGATGATGTGCGACAGGTTATGGTGGAGGGGGAGAGCGGGATTGCCCGCCTGACCCGCGCCGACCCGCCGCAATATAGCCCGTCGCTGAAACGCCTGATGTGGCGCAATGGCAGCCTTGCCACCTGTTATTCGGCCGCCGAACCTGAATCGCTGCGCGGGCCGCAGCAACATTTCGCTTGGGCGGATGAGGTGGCGCGCTGGGACAATGCGGGCGGCCGGGCAGCGGCGGCGTGGGACAATTTGATGCTGGGACTGCGGCTGGGGGCGCTGCCGCGCGCGCTCGCCACCACCACCCCGCGCGCGGTGCCGCTGGTTCGGGCGCTGCTGATGCACCCCGGCGTCGTCGTAACCGGCGGCGCAACGGCGGCCAATACAGCCAATTTGCCGCCGGCTTTCTTGGCCGCGATGACCGCAAGCTATGGCCAAAGCGCGCTCGCCCGACAGGAATTATGGGGCGAAATGGTGGAGGATGTGGCGGGCAGCCTGTTCAGCCGCGCAATGCTCGCCGCCGCGCGGGAGCAGGTTGATCCAGACCAGATTGCGCGCGTCGTCATCGGCGTTGATCCGCCCGCCAGCGCACATGGCGATGCCTGTGGCATCATCATCGCCGCGCGATTGGTGGGGGATGATGCGCGCTATGCGGTGCTGGCAGATGCCAGCGTCAGCGCGGCCAGCCCCGAAAAATGGGCCCGCGCGGTCGCAGATGCAGCGCGCGACTGGCGCGCCGACCTTGTGGTGGCAGAGGGGAATATGGGCGGCGACATGGTAAAATCGGTGCTGAAAATCGCCGATCCGGCGATGCCGGTTACGCTGGTGCATGCGCGGCGCGGCAAGAGCCTGCGCGCCGAGCCGGTGGCATTGCTTTATGAACAAGGCGCAATTGCCCATGCGGGCGATTTCCCGATGCTGGAGGATCAGCTGTGCGGTCTGCTCAGCGCGGGTGGATATATGGGGCCGGGGCGCAGCCCTGACCGTGCCGATGCGCTTGTATGGGCGATGCATGCGCTGCGCCACGGGGCAGGGGCGCGGCCAAGGATGCGGCGGTTGTAAGGGTTTGGGGCGGGTCGCATTGTGCCCCTGCGTATGTAGGGGCCCAGTGGGTGGGGCGCTTCCTTTTCGTCCTAGGCTCCTGCTTTCGCAGGAGCACA
>CAUJJQ010000172.1 GCA_963205285.1 Pseudomonadota bacterium
TCGCGGACCTTTTACTGCAACCATCCGGACGGCAGTCAGCGCGACATAACCCTGGCCAGCATCGGGGCTGCGACAATATATTATAGTTTGATTTTCCTGCCCTTTTTACTGGGTGGTTCGTTGCTGCTGGGCTTGCTCGCCCGCAATCGCTTGCCCAAATTATCGGCAGGCATTCGCGCGCAGAATATCGATACGCTACGGGCGCAATTGGGCGAGCGGCTGCATGTCGATGCCGATTTCGTCCGCCGCCAGAGCGATGCGCCGGCGGAAGAGGGGGGTGTGGCGGCGCGGCTGGCGCGCCTCCAATCCCTGCGAGATGAGGGGTTGATCAGCGAGGGGGAATATCAGGCCAAGCGCGCCGACATTCTGGCTGAGCTATAGCCACGCAACCCCCCTAAAAAATCAGCTGCACCCGCTCACCGTCGATTTCGGTGCGGAATTCACGTCTGCTGCCAAATGCTGGTGGCCGGTTGCTGCGGTCCCAATCGCTAAACATCTGTTGCAGGCGCGCAACCTCCCGTGGGTGTCGAGCGGCGATATCGCGCGTCTCACCCGGGTCGCGCTGCAGGTCGAACAGTGCAACCCACTGGCCGATCGCGGGCACATTTATATCGACATCACGGGTCATCGCGCGGCCAATCACCTCACCCAGTGTCTGGACAGTGGCCGAACGGTTCATCACCACTAGTTTCCAGCGCCCTTGGCGCACCCAATGATTGGGACCCATGCGCCAGAAAAGCGCACGATCGCGGGTCAGGCTGCGGCGGTTCAGCAGGTTACGCCCTTCGGCTGTCGCCGGAGTTGTCGCACCAATCGCATTGGCAATGGTGGGCATAAGGTCGAGTGTCGAGACCATCCGCCCCTCCACCCGTCCACCATGTACGCGTCCCGGTGCGCTGAGAATGAAGGGGACGCGAGTCCCCCCCTCCAGCGGAAAGGCTTTGTAGCCATTGAAAGGGGCGTTGGAACAGGCACCCATGTCATAATTGGGGCAGCCATTATCGCTGAGAAAAATAACGATTGTTTGCCGGGTAAGATTTTCCTGTTGCAGTGCCGCCATCACCCGGCCAACCCCATTGTCCAACTTGCTCACCATCGCGCGATAGACACGTTCATAGGGCGACGCGATGTTAGCAAAGGGCGCGACATCCTCTGCCGATGCCTGCAAGGGGGTGTGCGGTGCATTGTAGGCGAGGTAAAGGAAGAATGGCTGATCGCGGTTCTGATGGATGACATCCACCGCGCGGTCGGTGAAAACATCGGTCAGATTGCCGGTGGGATGGACGATGGTTCGCCCATCGATGATCGGAAATCTTTCGCGCGTAACCAGACTATCTGAACCAGGGTCGGCACCCACGACATCGCGCGCATCGGCTGGGAAATAGCGCGCCGCGCCGTCGACAAAGCCGTAAAAGCTGTTGAACCCTTGATCGAGAGGGTAACGGTCGCCGCCATTGCCAACATGCCATTTGCCAACCATCGCAGTGGTATAGCCCGCGCTGCGCGCCACTTCGGCGAGCGTCGTTTCACTGCCCGGCATGCCGATCTGGTCGCCGCGTCCGGTTATGTTGAAATGAAAGCCAAAACGTTGCTGCGCGCGGCCAGACAATAATCCCGCGCGCGATGGTGAACAAATGGGCGCGGTGGCATAAGCTGACGTATAACGGGTGCCGGTGCGCGCCAATGCATCGATATTGGGGGTGCGAATACGGCTGCCATAGCTGCTGAGATCGCCATAACCCAGATCATCGGCAAGGATGACGATGATGTTGGGGCGCATATCCCACGCTGGGGTGGGCGCGGCTGGCTGTGCGTCGCGCGCGCGCGCGCTCGCCGGCATATGCACCGCGACGGGCAACATCGCTAGCGCGGCCGCCATGCCGAGCCGCGATAATCGGCGCGCGGTCTGCCGCGTTTTGGGTGATAGAGGCCTAATCATCATGCTTCTCCGTTGCGGGAGGGGAGGCGAGTGTTGTGGATGAACCAGTTCCAAACCCACGCACATTAGCAAAGCCAGTGCGATCCGATTCGCGAATGGGTTCTGGGTGCAATGTCCGCCTGGTGATGAGGATGATCGCCCGCGCAGCACCCGCCGCGACATCGCATTGCCGCGACTTGATTGCCGCGACCATCAGCCGATGCGCGTGCAGCGATTCCAGTTCAGTTTCAGCGGTGCCAGGATGGTGTAGTCGTTGCTGCCAAAGCGCGAGGCGGCCGACATGTTCAAACAGGCGGCGCGCAACCACGCTGCCGCAATGTTCGCCGATGAAGGCGCCGATCGTAAAGGAAATGCGGTAAATCTGCCCCTTTTTGGAGGTTTCGGGCAGTTGCGACGCGTCATCGGGCACCAATTGTTCGAGTTTCAATATCGCGCGCATCGGCATACGTTCCGCCGCAAGCGCCGCGACACGGGCATACATATCTTCGAGCAGGCCGAGCAGATCGAGGAATTCGTCCATGTCGATATTGGTGACACGTGCGCCGCGCCACGGCTGGATTTCGACAAAACCGGCCTGTGCGGCAAGCCGCAGCGCCTCCCGCACCGAAGGGCGGCTGACCTTATACCGATCCGCCAAATCCTGTTCGCGCAGTGGCAGGCCTGGGAGCAGGCGCTGGACGATGATTTCGCGAACCAACGCTTCTGCCAACCAAGATTCGGTTGTGCGGTTCCTGCTCATCGTGGCGGCAAACTAGGCATTTTGGCGCAATCCCCCATCAGCGCAGAGCGCAGCTAGCGAGTGTTTTCAATTCGCACAGCGCTTTGGCCCTAGAAGCGGACCCGCACGCTCGCCCCATATTTGCGCGGCGGCGAATAAAAACCATTGTTGCTGACGGTTTGCTGCAAATAGATATCGTTGCCAATATTGCGATAAAAGCCCGAAATCGTCCAATTGCCGATGTCGATACCCGCGGTCAGGTCGATAATCGTATAATCCGCCAATTTATTGGTGTTGGTGGCATTTTCATATCCGCCCGCCGAACGTTGCAAATTGGCGCCGAGGTTGAATGTCATATTATCATTGACGGGGATACGCAGGTCGGCGGCCAGATTCATGTCAATATCTCGCGTGCGGTTGACGCGGAAACCGCTGATATCGGTCAGCGTTCCGGTGTTGCTGAGCACCATCGTACCATTTTCAAAACTGCCGTTGTTGGCGGCGATTGCCGCGCTGAGGTGCAGACGACCAAAGCCGAGGTTGATCCGCGCGCGGCTTTCCACCTCGATGCCGTAAATATGGTTGTCGCCTGCATTTTGCAGGATGAATTGAGGGTTGGTAGCGCTGGCCGCAGTGACGACCTGCACATCATTGGTATGCGTATAATAGGCCGCGATGTTGAGGACATAGGCCCCGCCACCCCATGACGCCTTCCAGCCCAGTTCGCCGCCATAGACATATTCGGGAGCGTATGGGATCAGCTGATCGGCGTTGGGGATGTCCGACGGTACGCCCAGATTAAAGCCGCCGGGACGATAGCCGGTGGCAAAGCGGGCATAGATATTCTGCTCGCCATTCAACCGATAGCGCAAGGTGGCGGTGGGCAGCGCGCGGGTCCATGTGCGCGAAAGGTCAACCGAAAAGGGGATGGCGGTGGAATTTGCCTCCGAACGCGTCCGGTCGAACGAAAATGATTTGCGGTCGGTCTGGACACGCAATTCAACGTTGAAGTTGAGCCGCGGACTTATGTCATATCCGAAGACGCCATAGGCCGAATAGCTGTGCAGATTTTCATGGCTATCGTCAAAGCGGAACTGGTTGCGCAACCCCGCTGGCGCCGCGGTGCCCACAGTGCTAACCAGTTCATCGGTGGCGTTGATGAGGCCATCCACCCCGATGATCCAGTTCAGCGCGCCACCATCCTGCGGCGATGTCAGATAAATCTGCCAGCCGCCGCTTTCAAATTCTTCACTGTCATTGTTGCGCAGGACGACGGGCACACCGCCCAGAACGGCCCCTTCATAGCCCAGAAAGTGCGACAAATCCTCGTTTAGCCGCGCGGCATTGCGATGGCGATAATCCATGTTGATGTGCAGATCACCGATGCCGGTGCCGATCAGCGTGTCGAGATAGACATTCTGCTGCTTGATATTGGCATAAGCCTCCGTACTCAGCACGCGTTCAAAGATGCTGGGGTCGCCAACCGTGCCATTATATAATTTCGCACGATAGCCATTGCTGCCGAAACCAGGCGTCTGGTTGAAATAATTTTCAAAGGTCAGCCGAACCTCGACATCGTCCGCCGCCTGCCATTGCAGTGCCGCACGCACGCCGGTGCTACGGTTCTGGTTGACGATATTGCCTGTCGTGACGTTACGGATATACCCGCCATCCTGATCGTGCGAATAGGCCGCGACCCGCGCGCCGAGCACGCCATCGATGATCGGCAGGTTGACCGCCCCTTCAAGGTCGAGCGTATCAAAGCTGTCATATCCCGCACGCATCCATCCGCCGAAATTGGACAAATTGGGCCTGCGCGCGATGGCGTTGACCGACCCGCCGACCGCGTTGCGTCCGTAAAGCGCGCCCTGTGGTCC
>CAUJJQ010000173.1 GCA_963205285.1 Pseudomonadota bacterium
CGCAACCGGCGCCGACAGCGCTTGCGCCGCCCGCCGCCGTCCCGGCAAGCCCGGTCGCATCGCAGCCCGGCGGATAGAGTTTCGTCCGCAACCGGACCTCGCCATGCTTGTTGACCAATTTGACTTTGGGCTGCCGAGCGAGCGCATCGCGCTGCGCCCGGTGGCCCCGCGTGATGCGGCGCGCCTGCTCAGGGTTGGCGACGACGGTAACTTGTCTGACCATATTGTTCGCGACCTGCCACAATTGCTGCGCGCGGGCGACTGCCTCGTCTTCAATGATACGCGCGTCATTCCCGCGCAGCTACATGGGGTTCGCCGCACATTTAAGGGTGGGGAAGCGCGCATCGGCGCCACGCTGCACAAGCGCATAGATTTACGCTGCTGGCAGGCTTTCATTCGCAATGCCAAGCGTCTGGTGCCCGGCGACCGGATCGATTTTGGCTATGATGTTAGCGCAACCGCGCAACAACGCCTGCCCGATGGTAGTTTCATCCTGCGTTTCGATGGGGACGAACCGGTCGAACTACTGCTCGAACGGGCAGGGCGTATGCCGCTGCCCCCCTATATTGCGGGCAAGCGTGCCACCGATGCACGCGATGCCCATGATTATCAGACGATGTTTGCTGAGCGGGATGGAGCGGTCGCCGCACCGACCGCCGCGCTCCATTTCACGCAAGCCTTGATGGAAGCGCTTGCCGTCGCGCACAATGGTGCAGAACGGCTGACGCTGCATGTCGGTGCGGGCACTTTCCTGCCAGTCAAGGTGGAGGATACCGACGCTCATATCATGCACGCCGAATGGGGGGAGATTGACACTGCAACCGCCGATCGGTTGAACGCGGTGCGCGCAGGCGGCGGGCGGGTCATCGCAGTTGGCACCACCAGTCTGCGGCTGATCGAAAGCGCGACGGGGGAGGATGGTGTCATCCGCTCCTTTGTTGGTGACACCGCCATTTTCATCACGCCCGGATATCGTTTCCGGGGGATCGACGGGCTGATGACCAATTTTCACCTGCCGCGATCCACCCTGTTCATGCTGGTTAGTGCATTGATAGGGATAGATAAAATGCAAAACGCCTATGCTCACGCCATAGCTTCGGGGTATCGGTTCTACAGCTATGGCGACGCCAGCCTATTGCTGCCCCAATCCTAACGTGCCGCGATATCGCGCACCATGATATAGAGCATCCGCCGGCCATCCATCACCGATTGGACGCGAATATGTTCGTTGAGGCCATGGGCATTGCTGCCCGCCGCCGTCCCGAAAAAGCCGGAAAATCCGTAGGTGGGGATGCCTGCCGGGGTCAGAAAGGCACCATCGGTGCCACCCGCTGCCATCAACGGCACTAGCGGTACGCCGGGGAACACCGCCTCTGCCGCAGCGCGGGCGGGCCGCATGATTGCATCATTTAGCGGCGGCGGCGGTGAAATGGGGCTGCGGGTTTCGAGCGTCGTTATGCTGACCCCCGGGTCATTGACCAATTGGACCAACGCCTGGCGGATCGTTTCGACACTGGTGCCGGGAAAGATTCGGCAATTAACATTGGCGCGCGCGCGCTGCGGCAGCGCGTTTGTTGCATGACCGCCGTTCAGCATCGTCGGCACACAGGTTGTGCGCAAAATCGCATTCCAACTGGGGTTTGCTGCTGCCAGCGTCGTTGCCGATTCGGCATCGTTCTGGTTGGCCGCAAAGCGCGCCATGGCCGGGCCAATCGGCGCCGGGGTCAATTGGGACATGGCGGAAAAATATCCGCGCGTCGCATCATTTGATTCGATTGGAAAATCATGCGCGCCGACCCGAATTAACGCCTGACTCAGCCGAACAATTGCATTGTCGCGTACCGGGCGGCTCGAATGGCCGCCGGGGTTGGTCACTTCAAACTGGTAATTTTGCGGGAATTTTTCGCCCGCCTGTATGTTGAGCATGACGTGATGGCCGTCAGGCCCGATGAGGCCGCCCGCCCCTTCGTTGATTGCAAAGCCCGCGTCGATCAGTTGGCGATATTCGCGCGCCAGATATTCCGCGCCGTTAAAGGCACCTGCGGTTTCTTCGCCGCAAGTCAGCGCCATTTTGATCGTCCGGCGCGGGCGGGCATTTTCCTGACGCAGCCGCATCATCGTATCGACCCAAACCGCCGCCTGCGCCTTGTCATCGGAAACGCCGCGCCCGAAAAATTCGCCATTTTCCTCTATCAGCGTAAAGGGGTCGCGTTCCCAGTCGGCGCGATGCGCCTCCACCACGTCGATATGTGCAAGCAGGAGCAGCGCGGGCAAGCTGGCATCGCTGCCCGGCATGATGGCGACCAAATTACCCTCACGCGGGTGATTGGGTTCAACAATCAGGTGTAAATCTGATGCGGGGTAACCGGCGGACAACAGCCGATCACGCATACGCTCGGCGGCGAGCGTGCAACTCCCCTCCGACAGGCTGGTGTTTGTTTCAACCAATTGCTTGTAAATGTCGCGAAACTGCGCCTCCCCATCGCCGGCGTGTGCAACCACATCGGCGGCCGGGCGCGCGGGCGCGCGCTGGGCGAAGCTCGCGCCCGCCAATCCTGCCAATGCCGTTCCCGCCAGCGCAGCGATAAGCAATTTCTTTACAGCCATTTCCCGTCCCCTTTTTCTGACTTGGCGACATTTGTGGTCAATAACTTGGCCCCGGTCAAGTCGATGAATCCTTGCTGAACAATATCTTCAGCCAGCGCTCATTGCCGTTCAGCAAAGTGGGTTTCGCCGCCCGCGCCGGGGCAGTTTTCGACCGATCGGGCGTCGTGGCGGCACGAAACAAACAAGAATAAGGTGAACCATGCAAAAGATTCTTCTCCCCCTCACCGCTATCGGCGCCGCCCTCATCGCTGCGCCTGCCGCAGCGCAAAACGCTCCTACGAGCGATGTCTACGGCGGTCTTCAGGTGGGCACGCACGATTTTGGTCTGCCAACCGCAGCCGATGACAATGGCATCTTCTACGGCGGTTTCGTCGGTGTGGACGTGCCGGTCAGCGGTTCGGTGTTCGTCGGTGCCGAAGGCAATTTCAACTTTGGGTCGAGCGCGATTGACCGCGAATATGGCGTTGCTGCGCGCATCGGCACCGAAATTGCGCCGGGCACCAAATTGTTTGTCCGTGGTGGCTATCAGGAAGTGGATTTTGACGTCCGCCGCCTGACCGGCGTTGCCAACCCGCCCGCCGGCGTTGACGATACAGATGGTGATTATCTGGTCGGCGTTGGTGCCGATGTGGCAGTGACCAATCGTTTGGGCCTGCGTCTTGCCGCCGACACGATTTCGTTCGATTCGACGCGCATCAGCGCGGGTGTTGTCTTTCACTTCTAAAGACGCGCTAATTTGACCCGAAGCGCTATCACGCTCTTGTTTTGGGTCTGATCGGTCCGGGCTTACCCTCTCGGATTGTGGGAAGGGGCGGTGGCGATAAGCTGCCGTCCCTTTTTGCATGGTGGCAGGGGGGTGTCGCCTTTGCCATTCATGCGGGCAGCGGTTAGGGGCGGGGCAATGTCTCAAAGATTTGCCTTTTCCATCCATGCGCGTGACGGCGCCGCCCGCACCGGCGAAATTGCGATGCAGCGTGCCACCATTCGCACCCCTGCCTTCATGCCGGTCGGCACGGCGGCCAGCGTCAAGGCGATGCGCCCGGCGGAGGTGCGCGCCAGTGGTGCGGACATCATCCTTGGCAATACATATCATCTGATGCTGCGTCCCGGCGCGGAAAGGGTGGCCCGGCTGGGTGGGCTGCACGCCTTCATGGGCTGGGACCGTCCGATTTTGACCGACAGCGGTGGCTATCAAGTGATGAGCCTGTCGGCGCTTACCAAACAAAGCGAAGAAGGGGTTGCCTTCAAAAGCCATCTCGACGGGTCGCGCCACATGCTGAGTGCCGAAAGGTCGATGGAAATTCAGCGATTGCTGGGCAGCGACATCGTCATGGCCTTTGACGAATGCCCGCCCGCCGATGTGGATGATGCGCGCGCTGCCGGGTCGATGCGCCGTTCGATGCGTTGGGCCAAACGCTCGCGCGATGCCTTTGACGCGGGGAGCGAGCATGCCGCGCGCGCCGCCTTGTTCGGGATTCAGCAGGGCAGCCTCAATGCCGAATTGCGTGCCGAATCGTCGGCAGCGCTCATTGATGTCGGGTTTGATGGCTATGCGATCGGCGGGCTTGCGGTGGGCGAGGGGCAGGGGGCGATGTTCGCCTGTCTGGACCATTGTGTCGGTCATTTGCCCGCTGACAGGCCGCGTTACCTGATGGGTGTGGGCAAGCCCGATGATCTGGTCGGTGCGGTCGAGCGCGGCATCGACATGTTCGATTGCGTGCTGCCAACGCGTTCGGGCCGCAATGGGCAGGCTTTTACTTGGGCCGGGCCGCTCAATATCCGCAACGCCCGCATGGCGGAGGATCTGGGGCCGCTTGACCCGCGTTGCGCCTGCCCGACCTGTCAGGTGTGGAGCCGCGCATATATCCACCACCTGGTAAAGGCGGGCGAAATGCTGGGCGCAATATTGATGACCGAACATAATCTCCATTTCTATCAGGCACTTATGGCCGCGATGCGCGATGCCATCGCGGCGGGCAATTTTGCGATATTTGCCGCGCAGTTTCGCGCCGAGTATCGCCGCGCATGACCGGGAATGGGGGAAACGAGGGGGCGAGGGAGGCTGCCCGCGCGCGCGCCATCGCCCACGCCCCCTTTTTGGCGCGATTGGCGGCGCGCTACCCCGATCTTACTGAAGCCTATGTCGCGGGCGGATGTGCCGCAGCGATGGCGCTGGCCGATGCGCTGCCCGACATTGCCGCGCCCGATTTTGCCGCACGGCTGCGCCAAGTGCGCGCGCAGCAGGCTTTGCTGATCGCGCTCGCCGATTTGGCGGATGAGCATGATTTGACCACGACCGTCCACGCCCTGTCCGACTTCGCCGATGCGGCGTGTGAAGTTGCGCTGGCCCGCGCCTTTGCCGAGCGTGCTGAAGGGGCGGAGGTTGCGGGCTTTTCGATCATTGCGCTGGGCAAATTGGGCAGCAGGGAATTGAATTATTCCAGCGATATAGACCCGATACTTATTTTCGACCCGGAGGTGATGCCGCGCCGCGCCCGCGATGATCCGGGCGAAGCGGCGGTGCGCATCGCGCGGCGATTTGTCGAATTGCTGTCCGAACGCACGGCGGATGGCCATGTGTTGCGAGTCGATTTGCGGCTGCGCCCCAGCCCGGAAGTGACGCCGATTGTCCTGCCGGTTGAAGCAGCGATTTCTTATTATGAATCGCAGGCGTTGGCGTGGGAGCAGGCAGCCTTTGTCCGGTCGCGCGCCAGCGGTGGTGACCCCCGGCTCGGCAGCTATTTCCTGCAATCGATCCAGCCCTTCATCTGGCGACGCAGCATGGATTTTGGCCAGATCCGCCGGATTGCTGACATTTCGGAACGCATTCGCAGCAGTTACAGCGCGGGGCAGGGCTTTGGCCCCGGCTATGATCTGAAGCGCGGGCGCGGCGGCATTAGGGAGGTGGAGTTTTTCACCCAGGTGCAGCAATTGATCCACGGTGGGCGCAACCCGGCACTGCGCGCCACCGATACGCGCGAAGCGCTCCACGCGCTGGCGGTGGCGGGACATGTCGCGCCCGAGCTTGCGGCGCAACTGTCGGATAATCTGGTCTTGCTGCGCACCATCGAACATCGCGTGCAAATGGTTGAAGATCAACAGGAACATCATCTGCCCAAGGATGCAGCGGCGCTCGACAATCTGGCGGCGCTTCACGGGGACGGGGATGGCGTTGCACTGCTCGATCTGGTGCAGCCAGTGACCCGGCAGGTGGCCGATAATTTCGACCGTTTGATCGGGACAGAGCAATCCGCCGCCCGCTGGCCCTTTGGCGATGATGCATCGGCGCGGGCTGCCGTGGACGCGGGCTTTGTCGACGACCCTGCGGCAGCGGCGATCATCGCCGCATGGCGGCAGGGGCGTTTGCGCGTGTTGCGCAGCGCGGCGGCGCAAGAGGCGCTCGAGGCGATTTTGCCCGCACTGATGGCCGCATTGGGCCGGGGCGGGGCGGGGGACGCACTGCTGCGGCAATTTGACCGGATGCTGGCGGGATTGCCCAGCGCGATCAATTTCTTTCACCTGCTCGCTGCGCGGCCGCCCCTGCTCACGACATTGGTGGCAATTTTGCGCCATGCCCCGACGCTCGCCAATGATCTGGCTTTGCGCGCATCGCTGATTGAAGGGCTGATCGACGCGAGCATTTTTGCCGATCCGCTCGACAATGAGGAATGGCGCGCAGGCGTTGCGCGCGGGCCGGTGGCCGACATGGAATTGATGCTCGATCATGTCCGCTTGGCAGTTGGCGAACGGCGCTTTGCGCTCGGCGTCCAGTTGGTGGAGGGGGTGCACGACCCGTTCCACATCGCGCGCGGCTATGCCGATGTGGCAGAGGTTGCGGTTTCGACGCTGGCCGATGCGGTGGTGCGTGATTTCGAAACCCAGCATGGGCGCATTGCCGATGGCGAATTGCTGATTTTGGCGCTGGGGCGACTGGGTGGCCGTGCGCTCACCCATGCCAGCGACCTTGACCTCGTCCTCCTCTTCACCGGCGAGCTGCTGCACGAATCGGACGGGGCCCGCCCGCTCGGCGCGACGCGATATTTCAACCGGCTGGGCCAAAGACTTATCGCCGCCCTCTCCGTCCAGAGCGCGGCGGGTCGCCTCTATGAGGTGGACACACGGTTGCGCCCGCAAGGGACGCAGGGACCGCTGGTCGCCAGCCTCGACGCTTTTGCCCGTTATCAGCGCGAAGATGCGTGGACTTGGGAACATATGGCCCTGACCCGCGCGCGCGCCATTTACGGCAGTGCGGCCGGGCGCGCGGCGGTGCAGGGGGCGATAGATGTCGCGCTCCATCAACCGCGCGAAGTGGCGCAGACGCTGGCCGACATACAAAAAATGCGTGCAGATATGGCGCAGCATAAGCCGCCCAAGGGCGCGCTTGATGTCAAATTGCTGCCCG
>CAUJJQ010000174.1 GCA_963205285.1 Pseudomonadota bacterium
GGGCAGCCTGTTGCTGCCGCGCTCAACTTCATCGGGGGCGATGCGCTTTATGGTCGTTATTGGGGCGCGCTTTGCGACATACCGATGCTCCATTTCGAACTTTGCTATTATCAGGCGATGGATTTTGCGATTGCGCGCGGGCTGGCGCGGGTCGAAGCGGGCGCGCAAGGGCCGCATAAATTGGCGCGCGGTTATGTGCCGGTCGCCACTTGGTCGGCGCACCACATCCCCCACCCCGCTTTTCGCCGCGCGGTGGCCGATTTTCTGGCCCGCGAACGTCCCGCTGCGGCGGCAGAGGCGGCGTGGCTGGCGGGGCACGCCCCCTATCGACAAGGGTCAGATCAGGCCGAGCGCGGATAATTCACCCGCAAGCTCCAGCGGCAGATCATCGCCACTTACCGCACCGTTCGCCAAGTCAGGCGGCACCGCATCATCGGCCAGATAGCGCCAGCCCTGATGCGCGCGGCGCGGGTGGGGGCGCACGGCAATCACCTCGGCGGCGATGATGATATGCGTCTTGCCATCTTCGGTGGGTTCAAAGCCGACCAGCGGGCTGCGCGCGACAATATGGTGGGCGATAATCCAATATAGCGACCCGCCGGTCATTTCGGCTGCACGTTTGGGGCGATAACGGGTGGTGAGCTGCGCCACGCCGCCATTTTCGCGCCCGCGCAACGCCAGCCGCTCGGCCAAATAGGGCAGGCTGGGGCAACCAAAGGCAATTTTGCTGAGGTGGAGCGGCACAATTTCCCCTGCCGCTATGTGGACTTGCCCGTCAAGTGGTCGCGCACCCGTATCTCGACTTCGCTCGATACGAACGGGGTGCGATGTCATCCCTAATCCGTTCGTGTCGAGCGTAGTCGAGACACGAATATAGCCAGATGCATAAATGCTTTGCGTCTGATCGCCAAACCTATCGTCGGGTGGTGATGCGGGCGATTTCGCGCGCGACCAGCGTTTCCACCAACGGCGGCAGATGCGCGTCGAGCCATTCGCGCAGCATCGGGCGCAGCAGATTTTCGGTCATTTGCTGGATGGTCATATCACCATTGCTGGCCACAGGCGCGGCACCGGCGGTACCATCGCCAATCATCTGACTCAGCACGTCGAGCGACTGGCGCGAAATGGCGGCGCTGTCCGCCGACAACAGGGCATCATGGGCATCGCGCCCCTGCGCGTCGTCGGGCGCACATATTTCGTCGGGTGCACCATGTTCGGCGGTCAATTCCAAAATATCCTCAACATCTTGGTCAATTGGGGCAT
Organism: Pseudomonadota bacterium; assembly: GCA_963205285.1. Classification (GTDB taxonomy): domain Bacteria; phylum Pseudomonadota; class Alphaproteobacteria; order Sphingomonadales; family Sphingomonadaceae; genus Sphingopyxis. The sequence continues at coordinate 1,264 of CAUJJQ010000174.1, forward strand.
CCATGGCTGGGGTATCGACGCTGTCACTGGCCGCATCCCCCGCATCCACACCGCTGATCCGCGCCTCATCGCGTGCAATGACGCGCCGGATTGAGGAGAGAATCTCCTCCATCGACGGTTCGCGCGTCATATCCCCCATGGATTCGTCCTATCCCCGCTGTGCACGGCGCCGCTTGTCCCCTAATGGGACGTTTTGGTCAAGTGCCGTGCCATTTTGAAATTCGCTGACGTGCGAATTTCGTTGCTGCTACGGCCCGACCTTCCCGCTCTAACGCGGCGGCCCGGCCACATCCTCTGCCGCATTGGCGGGCACATTGGCATCCTGCGGTGTGCTGGTGCGGGTGCTGGGGCTGTGCGCAACAGGCGTTGCATCTTCGTCCCAATCCCAAATGCGGTGGCGCACGCGGTTATAATTATCATCGGGGTTATAGAGTGTGACCCCTGCTGCCCCATCGGCAAGGTTGAGGTCGCGTGCCTCCCCCCGGCCCATCGCGGCGAGCAGAGTGAAGCCCGCGACATAGGCGTCGCGCCGCGCGGTCACCAATTGCACCTGCGCGTTCAGATATTCCTGTTCGGCGTTCAAAATGTCGAGGATGGTACGCGTGCCGACGCTGTTTTCGGCACGTACCCCCTCCAGACTCAGGCGGTTGGCATCGACGGCAATTGCGCTCGATTGGGCGACGGCTTGCGATGCCTGCCACGCGGCATAGGCGCTGCGCGTTTGGGCAATGACCCCGCGCTCGGCGGCGACCACATTTTCCAGCGCTTGTGTCTCGCGCGCCTGTGCCTGGCGCACCCGTGCGGCGGGTTGGCCGCCTTGGAACAAAGGCACGCTGACGGTTACACCAGCCGATGCCGTATTGTCCCACTGGCGCGGTGGGGTGGGGCCGGTGCCGGGGCGGGTATTGAGAAAATCGACATAGCTGCCACTGCTGGTCAGCGACACGCGCGGCAGGCGGGTGCCGCGTGCGGCGCGCACGTCAAAACCGCTGGCACGCGCCGATGCGTCAGCCGCCATCAGGTCGGGGTTGTCGGCCAGCGCCGCTTCCTCCGCCTCTGCTACATTCGTCGGCATGCCGGGCAACAGCGGCGGCGCAACCAGATTTTCGGGCGCATGGCCGACCAAGCGGACATAATTTTCGCGGCTGCCAATCAGTCGCGCCTCTGCCGCTTGTTGCTGGCTGCGGGCGAGCGCCAATCGCGCTTCGGACTGGGCAACGTCGGTGCGGGTCAGATCGCCAATGTCAAAACGGTCGCGGGTTGCCTGCAAATTGACCGACAACACTTCGACATTATTGCGGTTCAACGCCACCACAGCGGCATCGCGCAGCACATCCATATAAGCACCGACGACCTGGCTGAATATGCTCGATTCGGTGCCGCGCAGCACATGCTGCCCCGCCTCCACCCGCGTTTCGGCGGCGTGCAGGCCGTTGCGCACTATCCCACCCTGATAAATGGGGATGGAGAGTTGCAGGCTGCCACGCACTTGCCGGTCGGTGGAAAGAAAGGATGCCGAACCCGCCTCCAGCGATTCGGTATAGACAATGCTGCCGTCGAGCGAGGGCAGGCCGTCGGCGCGCGCGATGGGCACATTTTCATCGGTGGCGCGCTGTCCGGCGCGTGCGGCGGCGAGCGTCGGGTTATTGGCATAGGCTGCCGACAGCGCCTCTTGCAGCGTTTCGGCCTGCACCATCGCCGGGGTGATGAGCATAGCGCTCGCGCCGAGCCAGCATAGATAGCGGCGCATATGAGGGGATTTGGGGGGAGGCGTGTGGGGCATATTCGCTCTTTTCTATTTAAAATGCGAAACTTGGCGCCGGGGCAAATCCGGGCAGCGTAACCGCTTCCAGTTCGGCAAAGGCGATGGGGGTAATGATTGCATTCGCGCTTTTGACCGCGCGGGCCAATCGGGTCACCGCGCCATCGCGCAATGCCATGACGGCAATGCCACCGGCGCGCAGTTGGTCGCTGAGCGCGGCGGGCACGGATTCGATAGCGCCGTCGATGACGAGCCGGTCAAAGGGCGCAGATTCAGCCGCGCCATCGGCCAATGGCCCGGTGATAATCTGCACCGCATCGCCCAGCGCCTTGGCCGCGCGCGCCGCCAAAGCGCCGTCACATTCAACCATCGTCACCCGCGCACCCATGGCGCGCAGCAGCGCGGCGCAATATCCGCTCGCCCCGCCGATCAGCAGCACATGTTCGTGCCCGCCGAT
>CAUJJQ010000175.1 GCA_963205285.1 Pseudomonadota bacterium
AGCCCGCGATACCGACATTATAGCCGGTGCCCGCTGCGCCAATCGCGCCGGGGTCAGGGAGCGGCGAAAACAGCAATGCCCAAGTCGGGATATTGGCGGCGGGCGTGTCGAGCGTTGCCAGCGCAACGTCACCATAGAGAAAGCTGCGCGCCTCCGGCTCCAGCGAAAATTCATTATAGGCAACATAGTTGGCATTATAAAATGCCTGCACCAAATTGGTCTGGTGGCCGCCGAACAGCCATTGCACCAGTTCATCGACCTGCCCCGGGCCATTGGCGCGGGTGTTGGTTTCGAAACCAAAACCGATGGCAGTGCCGCCCGATGCCGAACCATAGGCATTGGCCGCACGCGAATTGACGCAGTGCGCGGCCAGAATGACGGTACGCGGGTTGATGAGGGTTGCGGTACACAGGCCAACGCTGCCGCCGCCACTGTCAATAACCATCTGGCTGATGCCGGTGATATTGACCGGATCGCGTGCCGTTGTCGGCGTCTGCGGATCGGCAATGGAAATCTGCGGTTCGGGGGTGACCGCATCGACATGGTTGGTGTCAACAGGGCCGGTAACGCCGACATTCACCTGTGCTTCTGGGGCGACATAAGCAATATTGCCGACTTGCGGTTGCGGTGCGGCAATCGAAACAAGCCCCAATTGTGCGTCCGGGTTGGTGGTGCCGACAAAGCCGCCATCATCCGCCCATGCAGGGCTGGCAACACAAATGCCGGCAAAGGCAACGGTACCAAGCAGCAGCGAACGGCGCAGCGGCCGGTGAATCATATTATGCATATATCCTCCCCAAGATGCGGCGATTGCCGACCCATAAGGACATGGGTGGGGGAGAATCGCCGCAAACTGGCGGGGAAAGTAAAAGCCAGATTAGCCAAGCGCAAATGGCAATAATGCAACACTACGCCCTACGCACATATTGAAATGACACATGCAAAAAGGGCGGCCATGTAAGACCGCCCCTTCCAAAATTCAGGTTTACGCCGGCTCGCGGCGGACCGTTTAACGCTTCGAGAATTGGAAGCTGCGGCGGGCCTTGGCCCGGCCATATTTCTTGCGCTCGACTACGCGGCTATCGCGGGTCAGGAAACCTGCCGCCTTGACCGCGCTACGCAGCGCCGGTTCATAACGGGTCAGCGCCTGGGCAATGCCGTGCTTGACCGCACCAGCCTGCCCCGACAGGCCGCCGCCCTTTACCGTGGCGACAACATCATATTGCCCTTCACGGCCGGCAACCTGAAACGTCTGGTTGAGGATGAGGCGCAGCGTCGGGCGCGCGAAATAGATGCTCTGATCGCGGCCATTGACGGTCACCTTGCCGCTGCCCGGCTTTAGCCAGACGCGCGCGATGGCGTTTTTACGGCGACCGGTAGCATAGGCGCGGCCCTGCTTGTCGATCTGCTGTTCGCGCAGCGGCGTCGGTGCAACATTGGCGGTGGTGGCTTCCCCACCGGCAGCGATTTCACCCAGATCGGCGAGTGTGTTGACGGTATCGGACATTATGCACCCACCTTATTCTTGCGGTTCATCGCCGCGACGTCGAGGATTTCGGGGTTCTGCGCAGCGTGCGGATGTTCGCTGCCCGCAAAAACGCGCAGGTTGCGCATCTGTTGACGACCGAGCGGGCCGCGCGGAACCATCCGTTCGACGGCCTTTTCCAGCACGCGTTCGGGGAAACGGCTTTCCAGCACCTTGGCAGCGGTGACGCCCTTGATCCCACCTGCATAGCCGGTGTGCTTATAATATGTCTTATCGGCCAGCTTGTTGCCGGTGAAACGTACCTTGTCCGCGTTGATGACGATGACATTGTCACCGCAATCGGCATGCGGGGTAAAGCAAGGCTTGGTTTTGCCGCGCAATATATTGGCGATGATGCTGGCGACGCGCCCGACAACAAGGCCGTCGGCGTCGATCAACACCCATTTCTTTTCCACGCTGGCGGCGTTGGCCGACCGCGTCACTTTGCTGAGCGCCTTCACTGGGCATTCCTTTTTGCGATGAACCGCCCGTTTATCCGAGCCACGAAGCGCGCCCAATGACGACAAAGCCGCGCAAAGTCAAGCAATGCGCGGCTTTGTAAACGGGTATTATGATACCTCGATACTTTTTAGCTTACCCACCAAAGCTGTGGCGAAGGGTAAAGAACATCGAAACATGCGTGTCACGTTCGCGAACTTCGATGGCATTGGGCACCCGATTGCTGCGGTCGGGCGCAAAAAAAGTGCGAATACGTGATGCTGCGGTGTCGTTGATATTCTGCACATCAAGCCGCAGCGTGGTTCGCGGGGTAAAGCGCGCCTCTGCAAAAAGATTGAGTTCGGGGTAGCGCGCCTTGAACTGGTCGATTTCGTTGCGCCGGAATACGGCGTTGCGCGGGTGGAGGTGCAGGTCCACCCCCCAGGCAAAGCTGCGCAAATCATGGCGCAAGCCAAATTCCACGTTCCAATCATTGGAAAAGGAAAATTGCCGTCCTTCGCCGGTGTAGGGGTCGCGGACATTTGTTTCAGCAATGTCACCCTTAAAGGTGAAGCGTACGCCATTCAGCCCCAAGCGCGCCAACGGCAGATCCAGATTGGTGGACAATTGGAGCGACGTCCCTGTTCCCAGATTGCCCGGCGCATCACCACCCGAGAGCAAGGGCACACGATCTTGCAGCAGCGATATACGGTCATAGGCAAGCGCAAATTGGACCCGTCCATCGCCCAATATCGGCCGTTCGATGGTCAGCCGATATTCCCATGCGCGCTGCGGCAATAGATCCGCATTGCCGCCATCAACCCGGTCGTTGCCAATGTCGGCTGCGCCAACAAAATCATCGAAATTGAGCTGCGCGACCGTGCGGGTCAGGATATTCTGGATGCGCCAGCCGTTACCCAAACGCCAGTCAAGCGCAATGCGCGGCTTCAAAAAGCGCAGGCTACGTTCTTCGTCAGCATCGCCTGTCACGGTGAGGCGCGAAAATTCAGCGTTCAG
>CAUJJQ010000176.1 GCA_963205285.1 Pseudomonadota bacterium
GAACCAGATCGGTATAATCCGCCCGTGCAATCACCCGGGCCGCGCCAAAGCGCAATTTCAACTGATCCGTCAGGTCGAAATTAAACGCCGCGCTGGGCAAAAAGTCGGTGTAGCTGCGCGAAATGGTGGTCGGCAGATAGAGGCCAAAGGGATTGCCGGTAACAACGCCGGGGCCGGCGGGAACACCGGTAACGTTGCCGGTCGACCGTTGACGGGTTTGCACCACGCGCAGGCCGATATTCCCGCTCCAATCATCGTCGCCCAAACGCGCCATGGCATAGCCGCCAAAGGTGCGTTCGTTGATGGTGAAATTTTCCGGCGGATTGAGCACGCGGGCGCGCACACTGTCGGGCTGACTGAAATAGATGCTCACCAGCCGCGCCCGATCAACCGCGAAATAGCTGCTTAGCGTTCCGGGAGCCGCGATATTCTGCAAGAAATCGGACGGCGTCGTGCCATTAGCAAAGCTTGCCGATGTGCACGGGCCGCCGTTGCAACCCGTCGCCGACAAGGGCAGGAAAAAACTGCCATAAGTGGTGGCGAGGAACGTCGTCGTCCGGTCATGATCGGTATATTTCAGACCAAATTTGATCGCTTGGAGCGGCCCAGCATCTATCTGATGCTCATAGTCGCCATAGATAAAGGTTTCGCTGTCATCATTGGTAATGCGGTGCAGCGAACCGAAATCAAATGCCAAATCATTGGGGGTGTTCGGGTTGACTCCGGTGAAGCTGACCTGCGGCGCGCGACCAGCGAGATTATAGGTAAAACTGCCCGGTGCGCCCCCTTCATAAAAAGGTTGAGAATCAGTATCGCCATCCGCGTTGGTATAACCGGCAAGCAGGTGGAATTTGCCGCGATCGGACACATCCCAGTTCAGTTCCGCATCCCACGACATGGTCCGCGCCTGCGCAAAACGGTCAATGGCGTCATAGACCACCGCACGGCCGCCCGGCGTCGAAGTGACGGTGCCCGCAACATATGTATTATCCACAGTCGTCGTGCCGGTGATTGTGCCGCCACCGCCAAGCGCCTGCGTTGTCCAGGCGAGGTAGTTTTGGTTGAAGTTATTGGCGTTGAACACCGAATAGAGGCCGCGCACCGCAATTTCCAACGTGTCTGACGGGCGGAATTGCAGTTCGATATTACCGCCGTACCGCTCACGCTCCTGAAGGAACAGCGCTGAACCGATCAGCGAAGGTGCCTGCGGGGTGCCCGCAGCACCGGGGGTGAAATAGCCTAGAACTTCGACACCATCCCGGCGAATACGACGCTTTTGATATACCGCGCCGAGCAAGACACCAAAAGTGCGATCTTCATTGTGCCAGCTGACAAAACCCGACGCTTGCGGATCAAAGCCGTCGCGACGCTCCGAATAAACGCCCTGCAGCGATGCGGACACCGTGAACGCGTCAAGGTCGAGCGGATGGCGCGTATGGACGTTGATCGTCCCGCCGATGCCGCCTTCTTCCACATCGGCCTGCGGGCTCTTGTACACATCTAGGCGTCCGACGATTTCCGAAGGCAAGGTCAGATAGTTAAAGCTGCGCGTCGCGGCGAGCTGGTCGAGTACGAACCAGTCGGCGGTGGCGATGCCATGGCCATTGACCGTAGTGCGCGTCAGATTAGGCGCGGTGCCGCGCAGCGAGACGCGTTCACCTTCGCCAAATTCGCGGTTGATGACGATGCCGGGGACGCGTTGCAGCGCCTCAGCCACGTTGCGATCGGGAAAACGACCGATATCTTCGGCCGAAATCACATCGGCAATCATATCCAAATTGCGTTTAACGTCGAGCGATTGAGCAACCGATTCGCGGTAGCCGGTAACGACTATCTCCTCCTGATCCGCGGCCGCACCGGTCGCCGCATTTTGCGCGAAAGCGGGACTGGAAGCCGCAAAAAGCGCCAAAGTGGATGTGGTCAAAGTAAGAGCGCGACGCATGTATCATTCCTCCCCAAGGAATTGGCGGCATAATTGGTATGACGTTGGTATCATCATTTTCAAATCAAATACAAGCCCATTCCTGCACCAATATGTAATCTTTGTTCAGAAATGGCGCATCTGCACATAATTCCAACAATTTTGTCGATGGGCTGGACAAAATTGGTTATGCAATGGTATTGCCATAACTCAGGCAATGGGGTGCAATTGGATGAGCCAAGCAAATCGGGCGACGCGCGAGGACATCGGACCGCGTTATCAACTGGTCAGCGATGCGCTGAAACAGGCGATAGAAAGTGGCCAAATTCAGCCCGGGCGCTCCATTCCTGCGGAACGGCAATTGGCCGAAGATTTTGGCGTATCGCGTGTGACAGTGCGCCGCGCGGTCGATGATCTGGTCGACGAAGGGTTGCTGCTGCGCCGTCAGGGTTCGGGCACTTTTGTCCGCGCCCGGGTCGAAAAACAGTTCGCCAAATTGTCGAGCTTTACCGAGGATATGATTGCGCGCGGACGCACCCCGTCAAGCAAATGGATCAGCCGTTCGGCCGGCACCGTCACGCCAAGCGAAGCATTGTCACTTGGCCTTAGCCCCGGCAGCGATGTGTTACGCTTTGTTCGCGCACGCTATGCCGATGGCGAATCGATGGCGCTCGAACGCTCCACAATCGCCAGCTTTGCCCTGCCCGCTGTCGAACAGGTCGGCGATTCGCTCTATGTCGCATTGGAAGCCAGCGGGCATCGTCCGGTGCGCGCGCTCCAGAAATTGCGTGCAGTCTTGTTTGACAAGGCGACCGCCGAATTATTGGGCGTGCACGTCGGCATGCCCGGCCTCCTCATCGAACGGCGCGGTTTTCTGGCTGACGGGCGCGCGGTCGAAATGACCGAAAGCTGGTACCGTGGGGACAGCTATGATTTTGTTGCTGAACTGGTTGAAGGCTAAGGCGTGCGCGATTTCCGCCAGAGCTTAATGTATAAAGAAGCGGTGGAGGCGCCAGATGCGGTCACGCGACTGCTGAATGAAAGCACGCTCGCCATTGCCAATGTCGCCCGGACATTGCAGCAAAACCCGCCCGCCATGGTTATCACCTGCGCGCGCGGCAGCAGCGACCATGCC
>CAUJJQ010000177.1 GCA_963205285.1 Pseudomonadota bacterium
ACGCACAATGGCGCTATCCATACCGGGCCGCGCGCGCGCGGCGGGGGTCAATACACTCTGCCCGCCCTCGGCAATGTCTTCGCCCAATTTGCACGCCAGATTCATTTCATCGCCATAGACATCGGCGTCATCGATGTTGAGGAGGCTGCCATAACCAATGCCAATCGCGGCATAAAGTTGCGCATCCTCAGCCGACAGGCTGTTCGCGGCGTCGAGCCGGGCGAGCATGTCGCGCGCGGCGGTGAGGGCAGCGGGCGCATCATCAAATAATGCATATAAATTGTCCGCCTCCACCTTGATGATAAGCCCCCCTGCTTCTGCCACCGCTGGGCTGCACAGACGCCGCATTTTTTGGATACGCAACAAAAAGGCGATGATCCCGCGTTGCTGGGTGCTGCGGGTAAAGCCGCTCATATCGAGGATGAGGATGGCGCGCGTTTCGGCAAAAACTGCCTGAATATCGGCGCTTATTGCCTCCGTCCGGTCGGGGTTTTCGATGATGTCGCCGAGCAACCGGTCGAGCGTGGCGCGGCTGTTGCGGCGGGCGAGTGGCCGGTCATCGTCGGTCATGGTGGGGCTTCCCTGGAGGATGGCGTTTGCGCGCAGCATTGGCGCGAAAATCCCCCTTTCACAAGGGGCGCTTTCTTGGCAGTTTGCCGCGCCATGAAGCATCGCTACGCTGGCCGCACGGCCCTCACCCTATCGCTCACCCTCAGTGCCTTGGCGCTTGGTTTATCGCCAGCGCTGGCGCAGCAGGCGGACACTCCGCCTGCTCCGTCGGAAATCGTCGCGGCTGCACCAGTCGCCGATTGGGTGGCAATCGACCCCAGCGATATTTTGGTGATGACACTGACACCCGATGCGACGGGCCACGCGCGGCGGATCATCATCCAGTTGATGCCCGCGCCCTTTGCCAGCGCCTGGACGCAAAATGTCCGCGCCCTTGCGCGCGCAGCATGGTGGGACGAGCTGGCCATTGTGCGTTCGCAGGATAATTATGTTGCGCAATGGGGCGACCCGGATGGGGAGGATGCGGCAACGGCGCGCGCGCTGCCCGCAGGGCTGCACCCGACGGTGGAGGCGGATTATGTTACGCCTGCGGCAAACCTTGCCTTTACCCCCGCGCCGGTGCGCGATGCCTATGCCGAGCGGGTTGGCTATGTTGGCGGATTTCCGGTGGCGGGGGATGCGACCAGCCTGTGGGGTATCCATTGTTACGGCAGCGTCGGGGTGGGGCGCGGCATGTCCCCCGATGCGGGGACGGGCGCGGAACTTTACGCGGTGAACGGGCATGGCCCGCGCCATCTGGACCGCAACATTGCGGTAATAGGGCGGGTGGTCGAGGGGATGGAGCATCTTTCCACCCTGCCGCGCGGGACGGGGCCATTGGGCTTCTATGAAAATCCTGCCGAGCGCACCGTGATCACCTCAATCCGTTTGGCGAGCAGCCTTCCCGCAGCGGAGCAGCCGCGTTTCCAATATCTGGCAACCAGCAGCGCCAGCTTTGCGCGCTACATGGATGCGCGAATGAACCGGCGCGATCCCTTTTTCATCCGCCCGGCGAATGGTGCCGACATTTGTAATATTGCGGTGCCGGTGCGGCGGGTGGTGATGCAGCAGCCTTAGCCTTCGGCGGGCTTCTCATCCTGCATATCGGCGGCAATTTGCCGCGCCTGTGCTTTGCGCCGCCGTAAATTGGCGCGCAATTGTTCGGCGAGCCGCGCCGCGCGATCGTCATCCTTGGGGAGTGGTGGTTGGCCCATACATCCACGCTAAACGATAAGGTGCAGATGGTGCAAGCGCCTGATGCTGGACGGCGCTCGACGGCGCTTGACAGGGCGAGGTGTGGCGGCCATAGGCCGCGCCTGTCGATGCGGGGAAACCCCTCCGGCGGCCCATGAATGCTGCTGTAGCTCAGAGGTAGAGCACTCCCTTGGTAAGGGAGAGGCCGAGAGTTCAATTCTCTCCAGCAGCACCATTTTTCAAAATATTACTGAAAATTGGGCGCATGAGGCGAACGCGTGGGGTTTGGCCGCCAGCATGCCGCGCTTTGCCAAACGTGCTGACATCATCGATTTTGTTAGGGGGGAAATGGTGGGCGTGGCAAGGATTGAACTTGCGACCCCTGCGATGTCAACACAGTGCTCTACCACTGAGCTACACGCCCACTCGTTTCGGGTCGGCGGTCGCTCTAGGCAAGCTGTCGGGGAATGGCAAGCCCCAAATGCGGCGCCAATTCAGGCGTTGCCCATTTGGCCATGGCGACCGAAAATTGCATCAACCTGTGCCACCAAATCTTTTAAGTGAAAGGGTTTGGACAGCAAACGCGCGTCGGGCATCGCATCATTGGCTTGGAGCGCGACGGCGGCAAAGCCGGTGATAAACATCACTTTGGGTGCCGGTTCGACCGCTTGCGCGCGCTGCGCCAGCGCGATGCCGTCCATTTCGGGCATGACGATGTCGGTCAGCAGCAGATCAAATGTGCCCGATTCGACAAAATGCAACGCTTCCGTCCCGCTGGCGGCGGTGGTGACATGATAGCCATTGCGTTCGAGCGCGCGGCTGAGATAGCCGCGCATCGCATCATCATCTTCGGCCAGCAAAATGCGGATCATCAGCCATCCCAGTGTCAAAAGTCGCTATTGCCGCCTGATACGACAACGCCCTTAATTTTCCGTGCGCATGATTGCGCCTTTTGCCCAAAAAGGCCATGGTCTTTACCATGACGCAGGCGATGACGCGCGCACCGTTCCGCATATTGGGCGAGGAAGGGCAAAGCCCGATTGTTATCGCCGTGCCCCATGCCGGGCGATATTACCCGCCCGATGTGTTGGCGCGGGCACGGGTTGCGCGCGCGGTGCTCGATCGGCTGTCCGACCCATATGTCGATATTTTTGCGGATGCGCTGGCAATGCAGGGGGCGTTTGTGCTCGTCGCCGATCTGGCCCGCGCGGCGATGGATTTGAATCGTTCGGCACAGGAATGGGATGCGCGCGATGTTGCGGGCACAGAGCCGCGCGTGCCGCCCAGTCGCCGGGTGTTGAGCGGGCTTGGCCTTATCCCCCGACAACTACATGGCGTGGGGGATTTGTGGCGGCGCAGAATGGATGCAGAGGCGCTGCGTGCACTCGTCGATTGCTATCACCGGCCATGGCATGGCGCGATTGCCGATGCGCTGATCGCGGCGCGTGCGCGGTTCGGGATGGCCATATTGATCGACCTGCATTCGATGCCGACGCAAGCCTTGGCGCGCCCACAATGGGTGATTGGCGATCGTCATGGCCGCAGCGCGTCGGGCGAACTGGCTGACCGGCTGATCGCGGTGGGGGAAGGGGCGGGGCTGATCGCGGCGCGTAACCACCCCTATGCGGGGGGATATGCTGTCGAGGCGCATGGCCGCCCGTTTCAGGGGGTGGAGGCAATGCAGATTGAAATCGACCGTGCGCTCTATCTGACCCCTG
>CAUJJQ010000178.1 GCA_963205285.1 Pseudomonadota bacterium
TAAACTCTACCGCTATCGTCGCTACACCGATGTGCGTTTGGTCTGGGCACCCGAATTTCAGGCCGCTTTTTTTGGCGGCGACCCTGATAATTTCAACTTTCCGCGCTACGCGCTCGATGTATCGTTCATGCGTGCATATGAAGATGGCAAACCAGCGGTCATCACATCGCCGCTGGTGTGGAGCCCGCGCGCGCCCGTAGCCGATGAAATCACCTTCGTCGCGGGCAACCCGGGTTCAACATCGCGCCAATTGACCGATGCGCAGCGGGATTTTCAGCGGCAGGTGCGTCTGCCTTTGTCGTTGATTTTGATGGCCGAGCAACGCGGGCGGATTATCGCGGCGATGGCGGGCAATGCCGACCGCACGCGGGAGGGTGCGGACACATTATTCGGCATTGAAAACAGCTTCAAGGCGCAGATGGGGCAGTTTGGCGCACTCAACGACAGTGAATTTGCCGCAATGCTGCGCGCCAGCGAGGCGGATTTGCGCGCCCGCGCCAGCGCCAACCCCGGCATGGGTGACCCATGGGCCGATGTTGCCAGTGCCGATGGCGCCTATCGTCAATTCTACCTCGACTTTCGTTTTCTGGAGGCCGGCGCGGGCCAAGGTTCCGACCTCTACCGCTATGCCCGCACGCTGGTGCGCGGCGCCGCCGAACGCGCCAAGCCGAGCGGCGAACGGCTGCCCGGATTTGCCGATGCCGACTTGCCGCGCACCGAGAGCCTGTTGATGGCCGAAGTGCCGCTCTACCCTTGGCTCGAAGAATTGAATCTGGGCTTTTGGCTCTCCAAGGCGCGCGAATATCTGACCGCCGATAGCGCGGATGTCCGCAGCCTGCTCGGCAATGAATCGCCAGAGGGGCTGGCGCACCGGCTGATCAGCAATAGCCGCCTTGGCGACCCCGCCTATCGCCGCCAGTTGTGGGAAGGCGGCGCGGCAGCCATTGCGGCGAGCGATGATCCACTGATCATCCTTGTCCGCAATAATGATGCCCGCGCCCGCGCGCTGCGCACTCGGTTTGAAAGCGAATATGAAGGGCCGGTCGTTGCCGCACAGGCGCAGCTCGCCGCTGCACGCTTCGCCGCTTATGGCGCGAGCAATTATCCTGATGCCACGTTCACCCTGCGCCTGTCCTATGGCAGGGTTGCCGGGTGGAACGAACGCGGGCACGACGTGCCCTTTGCGACGCATATGGGCGGCACGTTTGACCGCGCGACCGGTAATGTCCCGTTTGATTTGGCTGCCGCCTTTGCTTCCAATCGCGCGCGCATAAACCCCGAAGTCGTTTATGATTTCACCACCACCAACGACATTATCGGCGGCAACAGCGGTTCGCCGGTCATCGACCGCAATGGCGCAGTGATCGGCGCAGCGTTCGACGGCAACATCCATTCGCTGGGCGGCAATTTCGGCTATGACGGGCGGATGAACCGCACGGTTGTTGTGTCGGCAATGGCGATCCAACATGCGCTGGAGGTTATTTATCCCGCCCCGCGCATCGTCGCCGAACTGAACCCCACCAGCACCCGGCGCCGTCGATAGAAAGGGTCAGGACCCAGCCTATTCCGCCGCATATTGCGCGCGATATTGGTTGCGGATGGTGACACGGTCAATCTTGCCCGTGCCCAGCACCGGCAGGGGACCGTCGCTTTCCCACATTTTGGCGGGGATTTTAAAGGCCGCCAATTGCCCTTTTAACCAGTCGGTCAGCGCGCTGAGCGGCACCGCCTTGCCTGCTTCAAAATGGACAACCGCGCCGACGATTTCGCCAAAACGTTCGTCCGCAAGGCCAAAGACCGAACATTCGCTGACCGCTTCGTGCGCGTAAATCGCCGCCTCCACCTCTGGGCAGGAGATGTTTTCGCCGCCGCGAATGATGATGTCCTTTTTACGGTCAACGATGAACAAATAACCATCCGCATCCAAATAACCCAGATCCCCGGTGCGAAAGCGCGCATCGGCGGTAAAGGCGTCGCGGGTCGCCGCTTCATTTTCCCAATAGCCCGAAAAATTGGCAATCGAACGAATGGTTACTTCGCCAATTTCACCCGTTGGCAACACGCGCCCACCATCATCGACGATCGCGAGATCGACGAGCGGCAGGCTGGCAGGGCCAGTGCTGTTGGGTTTGGCGATATAATTTTCGTTGATATTGCCGCAGCCGACCGCGTTGGTTTCGGTGAGGCCATAGCCCAATAACGGCTGGCCCCCGCCCATCCCCTCTGCAATGCGGCGGACATGGTCGCGCGGGCGCGGCGCGCCGCCGGCGGCAAAGCTTTTGCAGCTCGACAAATCATATTTGGCGCGATTGGGGTGGATCAGCATCTCATAACTCATCAGCGGCACACCAACGAAATAGGTGATCCGCTCTTTTTCGATGAGGCGCATCGCCTCCTCCGCGTCCCATTTGGCCATCATCACCAGCTTGCGGCCGATGGCAAAGCTTTGCAGCAGCACCGGCACTTCACCCGTCACATGGAACATCGGCACGTTGAGCAGGGTGGACGGCGGGCCGTCGGGCGGATTGCCCGCCACCGTCAACACATGCAGGATCGTCGCGGTCTGGACGATATAATTGAACGTCCCCTGCACCACCGCGCGGTGGGTCGAATAAGCGCCCTTGGCTTGCCCCGTCGAGCCGGAGGTAAAGAGGATAGTCGCCAGATCATCCCCCGTCAGCGCGGGCAGTTCGCCTGCACCCGTCGCCCTGGCACAAATCGGCGCTATCGCATCTGCAATTCTTTGCTCAATCGGCAGCACCAGCATCGGCCAGGCATCACCACCCCCGGCCGCGTCGGCAATGCGCGCGCCGCGCGGCGCGTCGGCCAATATCAGGCGGCAATCGACCTGTTTAATGCCCTCTGCCAGTTCCGCGCCCTGCCACCAGCCGTTGAGCAGTACCGCCACCCCGCCCGCCATCAAAACGCCCATATAGGTGACGACCCATGCAGGCGCGTTGCGCATCGCTATGCCAACCCTGTCGCCCTTCGCAATGCCATGACATTCGACCAGCGCCTGCGCCACTTGGCGCGCGGCGACGAATGTGTCGGCAAAACTCAGTCGTTCATCGCCATCGACCAGAAATTCCGCCGCGCCATGCTGCATGCAGAAATAAGCAAAAAAATGGGTCAGATTCTCGGGCGCGTTGGAAATAAATGGCATTTTCTGCCCGCGCTGCTCCATCTCCCCCAACTGGAACAGCTTGCCCTCCCCCACCACGGCGTCCATGCCTTGTTGAATCTGGATGTCGAGCGGACTGGGCATTTTTCTCTCCACTTGGCTTTTGTATATTGTCCCGACTATGAGGGGCCAACTCACAGGAGGAAAGGCATTGATGCACTATCTGTTCGCTTTTGGCGCGTCATATGTCAATTTTCAGGATCTGGGGTTGGTGCGGGAGTTCCATATTGGCCCCCTGCCGATCCGATTTTATGCGCTCGCCTATATATTCGGTATCTTCGGTGCCTATTGGGCGGTGCGCCGCATGGTGCGCCAACCCGGCGCGCCGATGGCCGACCGCCATATCGATGATCTGCTCTTTTACGCGATGCTCGGCGTCATTTTGGGTGGGCGCATTGGCTATGTGCTCTTTTACAACCTCAGCTATTACCTCGCCAATCCGGCCAAGATTTTCGCACTGTGGGACGGGGGGATGAGCTTTCATGGCGGGGTGATGGGCGTCACGCTCGCCATATATTATGTCGCGCGGCGCAACGCCCTCTCTTTCCTGCGCGTCTGTGACTATGTTGCCTGCGTCGTTCCCTTTGGCATGTTGCTCGGCCGGCTGGCCAATTTCGTCAATGGGGAGCTATGGGGCCGGGTCACCGACGTGCCCTGGGCGATCATCTTTCCCGAATCGGGGTCGATGCAGCCGCGCCACCCCAGCCAATTATATGAAGCGGGGCTGGAGGGGCTGCTCCTCCTCCTCCTCCTCAGCTATTTTTTCTGGCGCAGCGACAAACGCTATTATCCTGGCTGGCTGGTCGGCTTTTTTGCGACCGGCATCGGCCTTGCGCGCTTCATCGTCGAATTTTTCCGCCAGCCCGACGCGCAATTGACCGAATTTGCCGCGCGCAGCGGCCTGTCGATGGGTCAATGGCTGACCATTCCGCTGATGCTGCTCGGCCTGTGGCTGATGTGGAGCGCCAAGGGACGGCGGGTGCGCGTCGAACCCATAGCGGGCGGGGCGAGCATTGCCTGAATCCAGCGGTGCGCCCGGCGGCATGGATGGCGATTTGGGCGCGCGGCTGGCGGCGTTGATTGCGCGCGGCGGGGCAATCCCGCTCAGCCATTATATCGCCTATGCTAATCAGGCCTATTATGCCGGGCGCGACCCATTGGGGGCGGAGGGGGATTTTACCACCGCGCCCGAAATCAGC
>CAUJJQ010000179.1 GCA_963205285.1 Pseudomonadota bacterium
GGCATGATAATATTCACCATCGTCGAGCGGCGGCAAGGCGTCGCGATGCGCCCAAATTTCGGTGCCGCGTGCGCGTTCCGCAGCGGTGCGATCCGCAATTTCGGTAAAGCGCGCAATCGCGCCACCCTTGTCCGCGCGGACGGCTTTCAGCGTCAATGCGCCATCGTTCAGGCGGCCAAGCGCCCGCAGCGCATCGACCCCCTGCCCGAATAATTTCAACCGCACCTCCCCGCCCAAGCCATGCGCGCCGGTTATGACGGCAAGTATGGCTGGACGGTCGGTGGCAGGCATGACGCCAATTAGCCTTCGGTCGGTTCTTCGCTGGTCGTGGCTTCCTCTGCAGGAACCTCGGCAGCGGCTTCTTCAGCGGGCGCTTCTGCAACGACTTCTTCGGCAGCGGCTTCTTCAGCGACCGGCGTGGCTTCGGCTACTTCTTCCGCAACCACTTCTTCAACCACCGGTGCAGCAGCGGCCGCTTCGGCAGCTTCTGCTGCCTTTGTCGCGCGATCTTCAGCACGATCCTTTGCCTTCTGCCCCGGCACACCCTTGTTCGGGTTGTTGCGCGCGGAACGTTCCTTGATGCCCACTGCATCGAGGAAGCGGGCGACACGGTCGGTCGGCTGCGCGCCAACACCAATCCAATGCGCGGCGCGTTCGACGTCAATCTTCACGCGGTCGGCATTATCCTTGGCCAACAGCGGGTTATAGCTGCCGATACGTTCGATGAAGCGGCCATCGCGTGGGCTGCGCGAATCTGCAACGACGATGCGGTAATAAGGGCGCTTTTTCGAGCCACCGCGCGACAGACGAATCGAGGTTGCCATTTTTATTCCTTCCTTGATTTTTCAATATGATAAAAGTGTTTTCGATTATTTCTTGTTAAGTAAATTGGCGAGATCGGGGGGCAATGCGCCGCCACCCAGTCCCGGTAAGCCGCCGCCCATACCGGGCAGACCGCCGCCGCGACCGAACATCGCACCCAGCCCCTTCAGCCCGCCCATTTTGCGCAGCTTTTTCATCGCACCTTCCATTTCCTGGTGCATTTTGAGCAGCTTATTGACGTCCTGCACCTGCATCCCCGAACCTTTGGCGATGCGGATTTTTCGTTTGGCATTGATGATCGCCGGACGCGCCCGTTCGGTTGGCGTCATGGAGCCGATTATCGCATCCATGCGGATGAGGATGCGGTCATCCATCCCCGATTGCGCCATCGCGGCCTGCGCTTTTTTAAGCCCCGGTATCATTCCGGCAATTGCGCCAAGCCCGCCCATTTTGCGCATTTGCGACAATTGGCTGCGCAAATCATTGAGGTCGAACTGGCCTTTGGCGACGCGGGCGGCCATCCGCTCCGCCTCTTCCTGTTCGATGCTTTCGGCGGCCCGTTCGACAAGGCTGACGACATCGCCCATCCCCAATATACGTTGGGCCACCCGCGCGGGGTGAAAGGGTTCGATGGCATCCATTTTTTCGCCGATGCCAGCGAATTTGATCGGCTTGCCGGTTACCGCGCGCATCGAGAGCGCCGCACCGCCGCGCGCGTCACCATCCATCCGGGTGAGGACAACCCCAGTCAGGGCCATTTCGTTAGAAAAACGCTGCGCAACCTGCACCGCGTCCTGCCCGGTCAATGCATCGACGACGAGCAGGGTTTCCACCGGCTGCGCTTCGTTGGCAACCGCGCGCACCTCTGCCATCAATTGTTCATCGACGTGGAGGCGGCCCGCCGTGTCGAGCAGCAGCACGTCAAATGCCTGCAATTTCGCGGCTTGCAACGCGCGGCGCGCAATATCGACCGGCGCTTGTCCAGCAACAATCGGCAGCGTTTCAACCGCCACCTGCTGACCCAGCGTTGCCAATTGTTCCTGCGCCGCTGGCCGATGGACGTCGAGCGACGCCATAAGGACGCGCTTGGCCGATTTGTCTTTCAGCCGTTTGGCGATTTTGGCGGTGCTGGTGGTCTTACCCGACCCTTGCAGACCGACCATCAGGATGACGGCGGGCGGCACCACGCCCAGTTCCAGATCGCTGGACGTCGTGCCCAGCATTTCGGTCAGCGCATCGGAAACGATTTTGACGACCTGCTGCCCCGGCGTCACCGACCGCAGGACATTTTGCCCGATAGCAAGCTCGGTTACCTGTTCGACGAAACTGCGCACGACCGGCAGCGCAACGTCCGCTTCCAGCAGGGCAACACGCACTTCGCGCATCGCTTCGCGCACGTCATTTTCATTCAGCGCGCCGCGCCCGCGCAGGCGGGTAAAGACATCGCCAAGCCGGTCGCTCAGGCTGTCAAACATGGCGCTGCCCTTTCCTCATCCGGCGGATCGCGCAAAGCGAACGGCCAATAAACGCAAAAAACGCCGGTGGGCGAAACCTCGCCGACCAGCGCGCACCTCTGCCGCAAAATGTGGCATTGGATGCTTTGATGCCGCGCCCGTAGCGCGCAAGCGGCGTTTTGACAAGCCCAAGCGCGCAATCATGCGTATTTTCGGCATTTTCCCGCGCAAAAATGCCAAAATGGCCGCGCGCTTAACCAATATTATAGCTTTGCTGTTCACTATAGCGGCACACACTGACCCTTCGGAAAGACTAGGCGCGTCCCCATGCCGATGCACAATATGCGGATTTCAGGCTCAAAAACTGCCACCCACTTTGGCGGTGAGACATTTTTGATTGGCGGCATCACCATGGCAGCAATTCTGCTGCTCGTTGGGACGGGCGCCAATTGGCTGTCGGGATTTTGGGGCATAGTCGATTATATCGGCCAATCACGCGGTGCGACTGCATCCACCCTCATCCTCAACATCGCTTTGATATTATTTGGCTGGCGGCGTTTTTCGGAACTTTCCCAGCGCGCTGAAAACAGTTCCAGAGGTGAGGCCGAGGCGCGCCAGATGGCGATGACCGACCCGCTCACCGGCTTCTACAACCGCACCGCCTTTCAGGCGCTGGGCAAACAGGCCCTAGTTGATTGGCGCAGTTCCGGTCTGACCCCCGCCGCGCTGATGATCGATATTGACGCGTTCAAAAGCGTGAATGACCTGTTCGGCCATGATCAGGGGGATAAGGTCATCCGCATCACCGCCGAACGGATTTTGAGCTGTATTCCCGCGAATGCCATTCCCGCGCGGGTTGGCGGCGATGAGTTCATCATCCTTTTGCCCATTGGCGCGGAAACCCACCCAATCGATGATTATGGTCAGATTTTGGCCAGCGTATTGTCCTATGCCATCGACATCGGTCCATCGTCGATTTCGACCAGCAGTTCGGTTGGCGGCGCACTATGTGCGCCTGTCGATGGTGCAGGCGACGACCTCGACACGCTTTTGCGCCACGCCGACAATGCGATGTATCAGGCCAAACGCACCGGCCGCTGCCGCTTTGTGCGCTTCTGTTCCAATATGGATGCCGCGCTGCAACAACGCGACGTCATCGAACGTGAATTACGCATCGCGCTCGAACGCGATGACATTTACCCCGTTTATGAGGCGATGATCGACCTCGCCACCGAACAGACGCTGGGTTATGAGATGCTGGCGCGCTGGAACAGCGCTGCGCTAGGGCAAATTGCACCGGTGGATTTCATCCCGGTTGCCGAAGAGACGGGCATGATTGCGCGGCTTTCCGAACAATTGATGCGCCGCAGTTTTGCCGAAGCGCGCGATTGGCCCGAGGGTCTGTCGCTGGCAGTCAATATCTCCCCCCTGCAGCTACGCGACCCATGGTTTGCGCAAAAATTGCTCAAGCTGCTGGCCGAAACCGGCTTTCCGGCACAACGCCTGATTATCGAGATAACCGAAAGCGCGATTGTCGATAATATCGCGCTGGTCAGGACGATATTCGAAAGCCTGCGCAATCAGGGCATCCGTATTGCGCTCGATGATTTTGGTACCGGCTATAATTCAGTCGCCAATCTACGCTCGCTCCCCTTTGATACTATCAAACTCGACCGTGAATTTGTCACCTCAATGGATAATGATGCCGGGCGCACCGCAATTACAGAGGCGGTTTTAAAGCTTGGTCAGGCCATGGGCCTGCCTGTAGTCGCAGAGGGTATCGAAAGCGACCTGACCGCTACCATGCTTGCCAATTTCGACTGCGCCGTGGGCCAGGGCCATTATTTCAGCAAGGAATTGAGCAATGAAGATGTGCTTGCCGCGCATCAGCCGAGGGCTGAGCGCCGCCGCAGCGCCTAAGGTTCAACACCAATAGACTTGGGGGGCACCCCGCCCTATGGCGCTGGCCATGGGCGAATTCGTCAAAATGCACGGACTGGGCAATGATTTTGTCATTATCGACGCGCGCGACGCGCCGGTTGATATGCCGCGCACGCGTGCCCGGGCGATAGCCGATCGTCACATGGGGATCGGCTGTGATCAGTTGATTTTGATCGAACCGTCCACCCGCGCCGACATTAAAATGCGAATCTGGAACAGCGACGGCGGCGAAGTTGAAGCGTGCGGCAACGCCACGCGCTGCGTCGCCGCGCTGCTCAGTCAGCCGAGCATTTCCATCGAAAGCGGCGATGATATTTTGACCGCAGAGCGCGGGGATGCCGACATCACCCTCGCCTACCCAGCGCCGCGATTTGACGCAGATGCCATTCCGCTCGCCTATGCGATGGATACGCTGGCGATGCCGGTGGCGTGGGGGCCATTGCAAGCACCCGTTGCGGTCAATGTCGGCAACCCGCACATTGTGTTTTTTGTCGAAGATTTAGCAGCCGTTCCGCTCGCTAGTCTTGGCCCTGAAATTGAAAACGACCCGCTCTTTCCCGAACGTATCAACGTCAATGTTGCGGAAATCACCGGCCCGTCGAGCATCGACCTGCTGGTCTGGGAACGCGGCGCAGGGTTGACCCGCGCCTGCGGCACTGGCGCACTGGCGAGCGCGCTTGCAGCCATTACCACCCGCCGCGTCACATCCCCCGTGGCGGTAAGCCTGCCGGGCGGCACGCTGCGCATCACATGGGATGGCCAGGTTGCGCCGATGATAACCGGGCCAGCGACATTTGTGTATCGCGGCGAAGCGGACTGGGCCGCATTTGGATGAGCAGCGCGTCGCCCAAAATAATCGTGCCAAAAACAATATCGCTTGGCTGTCGGCTTAACATTGCAGAGGGCGGGCAGATAGACACGCTGCTCAACGGTCGGGCGATACAGGTGGTCAATAGCTGCGGGGTAACCCATTCAGGCGTCTTATCTTCGCGCGCAGCGGTGCGCCGCGCTCTCTAGGCCTATCCCGATGTGCCGATTGTCGTTACGGGCTGTGCAGCACTAAT
>CAUJJQ010000180.1 GCA_963205285.1 Pseudomonadota bacterium
GCCAAGCGCGACGATGCGCGCAAGCTGTTGGCGGCAGGTATAGACCCTGCCGAACAGCGCCAGCGCGAACGCAGCGCGGCGATAATTGGCGCAGCGAACACATTCGCGGTGGTGGCCGAGCAATTTATTGAAAAATGTCGCCGTCAAGGCTTGGCAGATACGACAATCCGCAAGCGGCAATGGTTGCTGGGGTTGCTGGCGCGGTCGCTGGGCAACCGGCCGATTGCCGAAATTGAACCCATTGCCATATTGGACGCAGTGCGCCCATATGAGGCGGCGAAAAATCACGAAAAGGCGCGCCGCGCGCTCGAATTCGCGGGAGCAGTCTTCCGCTATGCGGTGGCCAATCAAATCGCCCCGACCGACCCCACGCGCGATCTGCGCGGCGCATTGACGAGCCGCAAGCCCAAGCATCTTCCCGCGATATTGGAACCAAAGCGGGTTGGCGAATTATTGCGCGCGATTGATGGCTATGAAGGCCAAGGGGTAACCACATTGGCGCTGCAACTGTCCCCCCATGTCTTTGTGCGACCGGGGGAATTGCGCCAAGCGGAATGGCGCGAAATCGATTTTGACGCGGCGGTATGGCGGATTGACGGGGCAAAGATGAAGGGGCGGCAGGAACATCATGTTCCATTGTCCAAACAGTCGCTGGCAATACTGATAGAGGTGCGCCAATTTACCGGGGACGGGAAATATGTCTTCCCGTCGGTAAAGACGCCCGCCCGGCCAATGTCGGAAAACACCGTCAATGGTGCGTTGCGGCGGCTGGGCTTTACGGGCGATGAAATGACCGCGCATGGATTTCGCGCCATGGCCAGCACCTTATTGAATGAGTCGGGCCGGTGGAGCGCCGATGCCATTGAACGCGCGCTGGCGCACCGTGACCGTGACCAAGTGCGCGCCGCCTATCATCGCGGAACGCATTGGGCCGAACGGGTCGAAATGGCCCAATGGTGGAGCGATTATCTGGATATGCTACGCAAGGGCGCGGACGTGGTGCCAATCGACACAGCGCGGGTGCGGTGAAGCTGCGCCAACATTTTTGGGCCACGTCAAAGCCCTTCGATATTCCTGACCGTGGGCCAGTATGACGGCGGTAAACCCATAGCTGTCCCCCCTGCATACGCCGGAACACCGGCAAGCAAGTGCAGGGGAAAGAAAATGGAAATTATTGCAGTATCGGTCAATGACGCCGCGCGGGCCTTGGGGCTGGGGCGCACGTCCATCTATGCCTTGATCAATGACGGGCGGCTGGAGGCACGCAAGCTGGGGCGGCGCACATTGGTCACGACGCTATCGATCCGTGCGCTGATCGATAGCGCGGCGATTATCAGCGACCGGGCATAGAGGCCGCCCGCCGTGAAAAACAAGCGTGTCAACCCGCACGCCGTCAAACTGCATCGCGCATATAGCGTGGGCGAACTTGCCGCCCGTTTGGGCGTGCATAAAAATACTGTTCGCCAATGGCGGCGCGAAGGGTTGAAACCAATCGCCGGGGTGCGCCCGTCATTGTTCGACAGTGCGACGATCCGTGCATTTTTGGCGCAGCGCAATGCAAACCGCAAACAGCCCTGCCCACCCGGCACGCTATATTGTTTTCGTTGTCGCGCGCCGCGCCCACCCGCGCTGGGGATGGCCGATTTTATCGCCAGCAACGCGACTGTGGGCAATATCAGGGCAATTTGTGCAACGTGTGAAACGATGATGCACCGCAAGGCGCGGCGGGCAGCGATCCCCACGATTCTGCCCAGTTGTGACGTCCAAATTATGGAAGCACCACAACGCCTAAATGGGCGTTCACCCCCCACCCTAAATTGTGACATAGAAGGAGCATAGACATGACTGCAAAAATCAACGGCGCGAATGAACGGATCAAGCACCAATATTTCGCCTATTTGAAGGAGGCCAAGGGGCGCGACGAAGCGACCATTGACGGGGTTGCCAAATCGCTGGCGCGTTTTGAGGACGCGACCGGGCGGCAAGCCTTCAAACGCTTTCACCGTGAACAGGCGGTAGCGTTTAAGCGCGCGTTGGCGGGTGCCCTCAATGCCCGAACGGGTGAAGTGATCAGCAAAGCGACCATGTTTTCGACATTGCGCCACCTGCGCAGCTTCTTTTTCTGGCTGGCGCATCTGCCCGGTTACAAATCGCACATTGCCTTTGCCGACGCCGACTATTTTAACCTGAGCGACAAGGATATCGCCATTGCCCGCGCAACCCGCGAACAACCGGTGCCGACACTGGCCCAAGTCCACCATGTCCTGTCCACTATGCCGAGCGCCACGGTGCTGGAACGGCGCGACCGTGCATTGGTGGCCTTTGCCGCGTTGACCGGCGCACGCGCGGCGGCGCTGGCGTCATTCCATCTGGGGCATATCAATCTGGTGGGCGGATATGTCGATCAGGATGCGCGCAGCGTTCGCACGAAATTTGCCAAGACGTTTCGCACATATCTGATGCCGATTGGGGGCGATGCCATGGCCATATTTCACGATTGGGCACATGAATTGGCGCGCGATCACCATTGGGGCGGTGATGACCCGCTGTTCCCGGCAACGCAAATGGGGCTGGGGGTGGATGGCGGCTTTGTTCCGGCAGGGATATTGCGCCATGGGTGGAGCACGACACAGCCAATCAACGCCATTTTCTGCCGGGCGTTTGAGCGCGCGGGCCTGCCATATTTCAACCCGCATAGTTTCCGGAAAATGTTGGTGCGCCACGCGATGGCGCTGGGCCTGTCGGCAGAGGCGATGAAGGCATGGTCACAAAATCTGGGCCATAGTGACGTGATGACGACATTCACAAGCTATGGCAGCGTGCCGGTGCACCGGCAGGGCGAATTGATTCAGGCGGCGGCGCGCGCGGGGGCGGCGGGCGGCATGCCGACCAATTCCGACGTGGCGGCACAGTTGCGCGCATTGTCGCGCCTGTTGGATGATGGATGAACCGGGTTGGAGGGGGTGACCAATTGTCATGTTCAACATGACATTGTTGCCAACCCTGTGCGATGCCGGGGACGTTGCGAATTGCTGGCGACATGGCATAGTTGGCCGGACGGCGCGTGCCGCCGATCAGATGCCATGGGGTCTTGCCCCGGTTTCATATCAGGGGATTTTTGGTGCCGCAGCATATTGCGCTCGCAGTGGATGGGGACAGCGCGGCGGGCGGCGCGGGGGCGGCAGATGATCTGGCCGGACGCATCAAGCCGCAACAGGGCGAATTTGACGCGATTCGGGACGAAGGGCCATTGTTCGGCGCACAACCGCTCATCAAGTCCAAACAGCGTGTCGCCGATCATGGGGAGGTGTTCACGCCGCCTTGGCTCGTGGAAAAAATGCTCGATCTGGTGAAGGGGGAGACGGAGCGGATCGACTCGCGTTTCCTCGAACCCGCTTGCGGCAGCGGCAATTTTCTAGTCCCGATCCTGCAACGCAAGCTCGCTGCCGTAGAGCTGAAATTCGGAAAGTCCGCTTTCGAGAAACGGCACTATGCGCTGCTGGCGCTGATGTGCTGTTACGGCATAGAGTTGCTGGCCGACAACATCGCCGAATGTCGGGCCAATATGCTGGAAGTGTTCGGTGATTTCCTGCCCGGCGATGAGGAGGCGTGTCGGGCTGCTTCTTTCGTCTTGTCGCTCAATCTTGTCCATGGCGATGCGATGGCGATGTGCGACATGGCGGGCGATCCGATCAGCGTGGTGGAGTGGGTCTATATAGGCAAAGGCAAGTTTCAGCGCCGGGATTTCCGGCTGGACGTGCTGACCGGCATGGCTGGCCTCACGGCAGAAGGCTCGCTCTTTGCCGGGCATAAGGCGCACGATATTTTTACAGCCACCAGATCATACGATCCAATGTCGCTGCGCGACCTGGCGGAAACCGCCAGCGGCGATTCGGGGGGTGCCGTATGAGCGAACAGGTTGGGTTTACGCTGCGGGGGCGCAATCCCGATGTGTTGACCTGTATCGCCAACCTTTCCAACGATGAGGTGTTTACGCCGCCGGAGTTTGCCAACCGGATGCTGGATGCGTTGGAGGATGCATGGGCTGCCAGCAACGGCGGCGCGAACATCTGGGCCGATAGTTCTGTCCGCTTCCTTGATCCGTTTACCAAGTCGGGTGTATTCCTGCGCGAAATCACGACACGGCTGGTTGTCGGGTTGGCGGATGAAATCCCCGACCTGCAAACGCGGGTCGATCATATCCTCACCCGACAGGTGTTCGGCATCGGTATTACTACGCTGACCAGCTTGCTGGCGCGACGGAGCCTCTACTGCTCGAAACACGCCAACGGCGAACATTCCGTTGCGCGAGGCTTCGAGTCCGAGGACGGAAACATCTGGTTCGAGCGCACCGAACACACATGGGTCGGCGGCAAATGCACCTATTGCGGGGCGGCCCAAGAGGCTTTTGATCGCGGCGGTGAGCTTGAGACTCACGCCTACGCCTTCATTCACACCGGCAATATCAAATCCCGCGTCGGCGAGATTTTCGGAGGTCAGATGCAGTTCGATGTCATTATCGGGAACCCCCCATACCAGTTGTCCGATGGCGGGCATGGTGTGAGTGCATCACCGATCTATCAGAAATTCGTCGAGCAGGCGAAGGCGCTGGAGCCGCGATTCCTGTCGATGGTTACCTCTATCTGTCCGGCACCCCCTTCAAGGCGCTCGCCACCGGCGAGTTCATCGAGGAGCAGATATTCAACTGGACATATACCGACGAGCAGCGCGCCAAGGCCGCGTTCGCGGCGAAGAATCCGGGCAAGCGCAATCCCTACGGCGCATTGCCGCAAATGCGGCTTCTCACCTATCAAATGCCGGACGAGTTGCTGGCGATCGCCAGCGCAGGGGAGTTCGACGAGTTTGACCTAAATGCTTTCTTCGCCGCCACTGGCACAGGCGATGCGGCAGAGTTCAAGCACAAAACCGATGTGCAAAAATGGCTCGACATCATCCGGGGCGGCTATGCGCCGCAGGCGGTCGAAAGCCTGAAAACCGGCACCCGCCCGCCGTTCCCCTATTCCGATGTGCGGTTGCTGCCATATCTGCAACATTCATTTTGGTTCCTGCCCAATGTCGCGGCCTGTCATGCGATGGCGAACCTGCTGACAGAAAAGCACAACGTATTCTGGCACGATTACGCCGTTATCGTGTCCGCTGGCGCGGCGGCGGGAATTGGGCTGGACGCTTTGCCGCCCGTCCGGCAGGCGGTCGGCAGCGGCTATGACACCAAGACCATCACGCTATCATGCGGTAAGCTGACCACGGGCGTCACCGTGGCGCAATGGTCGTCCATCCTGATGCTGCGTAACCTCAAATCCCCTGAAACCTATTTTCAGGCGGCGTTCCGCGTGCAATCGCCGTGGTCGATCAAGAATCCCAACGGCGACAATCCCAACGAGGAAGAAATCCTCAAACCCGTTTGCTTCGTGTTCGACTTCGCGCCCACGCGGGCTTTGCGGCAGTTGTCCGAATACGGCATCGGCCTGTCGCCCGGCGAGGCCAACCCCGAAAACGCCGTGCGCGAGCTCGTCTCGTTCCTGCCTGTTCTCGCCTATGACGGCGCGAACATGACGCAAATTGATGCTGGCGGCATCCTCGACATTGCGATGGCCGGAACATCGGCAACGCTGCTGGCGCGCAAGTGGGAATCCGCGATGCTCGTCAATGTCGATAACGACACCTTGCGGCG
>CAUJJQ010000181.1 GCA_963205285.1 Pseudomonadota bacterium
AGCATCAGCGAATTTTCAACATGATGCGCAATGTTGGCGCGGTCAGGTTCCAGCCCCTGCACACAATGTTCGTCAAACGCCGCCATGCCGGTCGCCAGCAGGTCGATCGAGCGCAGCAGATTGGCTCCGATCATCGGCTTATAGACGTTCAACTCCAACTGCCCCTGCATCCCGCCGATGGTGATGGCCTGATGGTTGGCGATGACCTGTGTCGCCACCATGGTCAGCATTTCACACTGGGTCGGGTTGACCTTGCCCGGCATAATCGAACTGCCCGGTTCATTTTCCGGCAGCGATAATTCCCCCAGACCCGCGCGCGGCCCCGAACCCAATAGCCGGATATCATTAGCGATTTTATGCAACGCCACCGCCAAAGTTGCCAAAGTGCCCGACAGATGGACGATGGGGTCGTTGGATGCCAGCCCCTCAAACGCATTTTCACATGGGGCAAAGGGAGTCGCCAATATGTCGGAGAGCGCGGCGCAAAAATCAGCCGCAAACCCCGCCGGAGCATTAAGGCCGGTGCCAACCGCCGTGCCGCCCTGCGCCAGCCGTTGCATGCCATGTTCCACCGCCGGTTCGATGCGGCGGCGGCAGCGGTAAAGCTGGTTCGCCCAGCCCGACACTTCCTGTCCCAGCGTCAGCGGGGTAGCATCCTGCAAATGGGTGCGCCCGATTTTGACGATATCGGCCCAAAGCTGCGCCTTTTTTTCGAGCGTCGCGGTGAGCGCGATGAGCGCGGGAAACAGTCGCTCGTGCATCGCCAGCGTTGCGGCAATGTGGATGGCGGTCGGGAAACTGTCGTTGGACGATTGTGCGCGGTTGACATGGTCATTGGGGTGGGCGGGGGATTTGCCGCCGCGCACGCCAGCCAGCCGTTCATTGGCCCGCCCCGCCACCACTTCATTGACGTTCATATTGCTTTGCGTGCCGCTGCCGGTTTGCCAGATACTGAGCGGGAATTGGTCGTCAAACTGGCCGGCCGCCACCTCTGTCGCCGCGCTTTCGATGGCATCGGCAATCGCCGCGTCCAGCCCGTGGCGGCGGTTGACGCGCGCTGCGGCCTGTTTCACCCGCGCCAGCGCATGTATGATGGCAATCGGCATGCGTTCGGCATTGCCAAAGGGGAAATGGTGCAGGCTACGTTCTGTCTGTGCCCCCCAATAGGCGTCGGCAGGAACGTCAATCGGGCCGAAACTGTCGCTTTCTTGGCGGAAAGCCGTCACTTTTTCCGGCCGAAATCGACGGTGACAACATTGCCCGCCCCGTCACCGCCATCCCCATTGTCGCTGCTGGGTGCGGCATTTTCGTCGTCATTTTCCGCCGCATCATGTTCGGGCGGCGGCACATCGTCAGCATCGACATGAAATTGCAGCCCAAATTCGACCGACGGATCTACAAAGGCGGTGACCGCTGCATAGGGGATGACCAGGATGGAGGCGCGCTGGTTAAACGACAGGCCGACCGAAAAATGATCCTCCTGCGCCTTTAAATCCCAAAAACGATTTTCCAGCACAATCGTCATTTCATCGGGGAAACGTTCGGTCAGATGCGGGGGAATATCCACCCCCGGTGCGCCCGTCTTGAACGTGATGTAAAAATGATGCCCGCCGGGCAAATGTCCGCCGCCGGTTTCGACCTGCCGCAAGACGCGGCCAACCACGGCGCGCAAAGCCTCTTGCACGATTTCGTCATAGGGGATCAGGCTGTCGGCAACTTTGTCGTTCATGGCCGCACTGGTGGCCTTGGCGTGCCGCAGGGTCAAGGATAAATAAGAGGGTATAGCTGACTTCATGATCCGAAACTGGCGTTTCGGATGGCGCGGCACCAGCCCACTCCCCCACCCGACCACCCACGGGATCGTATCTTATGGGTGGTCGGGTGGGGCAGTGGGCCGGCGCAGCACCCGAAATTCGCACGTCAGCGAATTTCGAACTGCCCCAGCGCCGATGCTTGCCTCTTGGCCCATGCGCCCTATAGGGGCAGCCATGCGCCGCGCCGAAATTGCCCGTGACACGCACGAAACCCGCATCCGGGTTGCCGTCAACCTCGACGGTACGGGGGCTTATGCCGTTCAAACCGGCATCGGTTTCCTCGACCATATGATCGAACAATTGTCGCGCCACTCGCTGATCGACATTGAACTGGCGGTGGCGGGGGATTTGCACGTTGATCAGCACCATAGTGTGGAGGATTCGGCAATTGCACTGGGTGAAGCGGTGCTGAGCGCGCTTGGCGATAAACGGGGCATCACCCGTTATGGTCATGCCTATGCCCCGATGGATGAGACGTTGAGCCGCGCCGCGCTCGACATTTCGGGGCGACCGCATTTCGTCTGGAAATCGGGCTTCAGCCAGCCGCGCCTTGGCGAAATGGACACCGAATTATTCAGCCATTGGTTCGCCAGTTTCACGCAAGCGGCGGGCATTACGCTGCACCTTGAAACCCTATATGGTGAAAATAATCACCACATTGCCGAAAGCCTGTTCAAGGCGCTGGCCCGTGCGCTGCGCCACGCGTTGGTCATCGACCCGCGCACGGCGGGCGTCCTCCCTTCGACAAAGGGGATGCTGGGCACCTCCAGCGATCTGGTCTGAGCGCGTATGACGGGCACCGTGCTGATTGATTATGGCGCGGGCAATTTGCGCAGCGTTGCCAATGCTTTGCAAGCAGCGGGTGCGCATGACCTCACCATCAGCGATGCGCCCGATGTGGTGGCGCGTGCCGAACGCATCGTCCTGCCCGGTGTGGGGGCCTTTGCCCATTGTATGGCGAGCCTTTCCGCAATTATGGGGATGCGCGACGCGCTCGAACAGGCGGTGCGCATGCGCGGCGCGCCCTTTTTGGGGATATGCGTTGGCATGCAATTGCTCGCCGATGTGGGGGAGGAACATGGTGAGCAGGCTGGCCTCGGCTGGGTGCCGGGGCGGGTGCGCGCGATGACAGGTGGCACGGGGGCGGATGGCAGGGATATTCGCATCCCGCATATGGGCTGGAACCAGATAAGCCTGCCCGACGGGCGGGACGGGACGCTGGTGCAGGGTGGGGAGGCCTATTTCCTCCACAGCTATCATTTTTGCGCCGAAAATAGCGCCGATGTCGCGGCGATGAGCGCGCATGGCCAGCCGATTGTGGCGGCAGTGCAGCGTGACAATATATTGGGGGTGCAGTTTCACCCCGAAAAAAGCCAAGCCTATGGCATAGCGTTGCTGGAAAGATTTTTGACATGGACGCCCTGAAGATTTTCCCGGCGATTGACCTAAAGGGCGGGCAAATCGTGCGTCTGGCAGAGGGGGATATGGCCCGCGCCACAATCTATGGTGATGACCCGGTGGCACAGGCCAAA
>CAUJJQ010000182.1 GCA_963205285.1 Pseudomonadota bacterium
GCACGCGAAGCGGGTGCGGCGCGGGTGTTGCGAAACGCGACCGGTGACACCGCCGTGCTGGCATGGGTGCTGCGGGCAAGCCATTGCACCCCGCGCATATCAAATGGGTCGCCGCCCGGCGCATTGGTGCGCGCACGGTAAGCGGCGATGCTCGCATCATCGGTGATGAGGAGCCCGACCGGCAGCCGCAGCATTGCCCCATCGGGTTCAAAAATCAAATGATGGCTTGCCGCAACTGCCGTCGCGGCTGGCCCGAACAGGTCGGTAAACAGCTTGTGCGATGCCTCTGCATCAAAGGGGTAGGTGATATATTGCCCACCCTCAAAGACCGAAACGCTGTTGCGGATCTGGTCAACCGCCGCGTCGAGTTGCTGGCGGCTGATAGCCATTTGCCAAGCTTGCGCGCCCGTGGGTGTCACCAAAATGCCGAACAGCGCATCGCCCACAACGGCGATTTTGGCATAGGCTTCGTCGGCGCGCAGCGCGCCCTGTAACTCGGCAAGGGTGATGCTGTCCTGCGCTACCGCGCGATATTGCGGATATTGCGACAATTGCGCCAAAGTCTCTGTCTGTAGCGAGGATAAATTGGCGATCCGCGCCACCACCTCATCGCGTAAAGGTTGGGGCACAGGCGTTGCGCTGTCGTTATAGCGCGCGAGGTCAATGCGCGCGCGCTCTATGTCGCGCGAGAGGCTGTTGGCCTGCCGGAATAATGCAGACGCATCATTGCTGCCCGCCGAAAGTTCGCGCGCCAATTGCGCCTGCGTATCGGCAACCCCGGGGCGCACCAGCAACTGGACGGCAGTAAAAAACTCCGCCGCAGCATCGGGATCGCTCGCCTGCCGTTCGACCAGCAAGCGGTAATATGGCGTCATCTGATTATAAACGCCGGTCAATTGCCGCCGTGCCTCGGTCAAATTGGTGACCACCTGCCGATAATTGGCCAGCGCCTCCTCATTGCGGTCGTGCCGAGTCAAAAATGCTGCAAATTTCGCGCGCGCGGCCGCCAGTGCCTGCGTTTCGGGATATTCGCGCTGCAACAGATCGATCGCGGCGACAAATTGCGCCTCGGCATTGCCAAGGGCATTTTCCCCTTCATAGGCGAGGGCAATTTCACCCATGATCTGCGCCTGCAAACGGATGATGGAGGTGACACGTCCGTCCCGCACTGTCAGCGTCTGCGCCTGAGCGTGTTCGAGCGCGCTGCGCGCCGCCGGGAAATTACCCTGCAAGCGTTCAATCGTGCCGCGCAATTGTTCGGCCTGCGCGTCGATGATGACCGCCCGCTCCTCTGGCGACAGGCGGTCGCGGTCGCCATATTGGCGCAGCGCGCGCGACGTCGCCCCGCTGTTGAGACCGGCTGCTACCGGGGCTGAAATATTCGGCTCACCATTGGCGGCGACCGCGCCGATGCCGATGGGCGCAACGGGCACGGCCAATGTCGCCATCGCACCTGACAGGTCACGCTGGTTCAATTGGTGGATCGCGTGGAAATTGCGCCGCAGCCGCAATTGGACAGGATCGGCGGTGGGGCGGCCATCTACCTCGGCAAACAGGCGGTCGGCATTGGCAAAATCACCCAGGTTGGAGGATTGCAGCGCCCGGTTGAGGATGAATTCGCTGGGGTCGATGTCACTGTCACCCAAATTGCGCCTTTCCTCCAGCGCTTCGAAATAGACCGACGCTTCGGCATAATCGCCGGCATTGTTGCGCCGATACCCCTCTGCCAACGCCCGATCGACAGGTAGCCGCGCGATTTGCAGTCGCGCCAACGCCGCCGATTCGCCAACGCTGGTGGTTGCGACGCGGATGGTGCCACTGGCAACCGACCCCGCCATGATGCTGTTGAGCCCGATACGCAGCGCATCGCGATATGCGCCAATCCCCTCTGCCACATAGGTGGTGTCGCCACGTGTGGTCGCCATGCGCATCCCAGGAATCGGTCCGGCACAAACTGCTGTTGGGATACCGCCATCGGTGCTGCTGACGGGTTCACAGGATAGCGCGCCCGGCCGCGCAACAATTCGGGCCATGGCATCACCGCGTAGCGCGAAAATCTTGCCCACCGGCTCGGCGGCATCGCGGCAGATTATTGTCCAACTGCGGTCATAAATGCTGGTAAGCGCGCTGTCGTTGAGATCGGATTGCACGCGGCATAGCGCGCCCTCGCTCGACCCGATTTGAAAACTGTCCCGCAACCGTGTGTCGGTGGCGCGCGTCGTCTGTGCCGCAGCCGGCATTGCGCCCGCCAACATCGCTGCCCCAGCAACGCTACTCAGCAAGATTCGCGATAGCATCGCGGAAAAAGCCGACGCTGCACCGCTCTCGGCTGATCGAGCCCTCATCCCTACCCCTCCAAATGGGGATTTTCCCCATCAAAAAACTGGACTTGGGCGACCCGTTATTTTTTGTTGTTGCCCGTCCTCTACCCCTCACCATGGAGCAAGGGAAGTGATTTTCCGCACTTTATAACCGTAATAATGCCGCCATGCCCTATCGTTAAGCTTGCAAATTGCCCCCGCTCACGTTCATGACGCATTAAATGGCCAGAGGTTAGCACGGCATCTGAACCGCCGCGAAGCCTTTGACGCGTCAATAGCGGTGCCAATTTGGGATTCGCCAACGCCATGCTTATTCTGAAATGCAGCCACAGAATGCGGGGAAAGCTTGGGCCATTGCGCGCTGCGCTGGCGATTTTGGCGCCGCTAGCTATGTTGGCAACCCCGCTCGCCGCGCAACGCGCTCCGTCGCGCCCTACCAGCGACGATGTCCGGCCTGAACCGTTGCAAACCCGGCCGCTGCCGGAAATTATTGCGCGCGTACAGGCGACGCCGCCCTATAATAATATGGATTATATCGGTGTTGCCGGCTTTGAGACACGCCAGATGATCTATGTTTTGCGGTTCATCAACGGCCGCCAAGTCGTTGTTGTCCATGTCGATGCTCGTTCTGGGCGGATACTGGGCAGTCGCCCGTGACGACAATATCGTGACGATAATATATAACGCGCGGCTACGTGCGACCAACAAGGGGCAGAATATATGCGTATCCTGATCGTGGAGGATGAGCC
>CAUJJQ010000183.1 GCA_963205285.1 Pseudomonadota bacterium
GCCCGTAGCCCGTCGGACAAGGCCTGTGCCATGGTGGGGGATGATAATCGCCCGTCATAGCCAATGGCGACGCGGCTGCCCCCGCTGCGGCGGACAATCGTTCCGAAACTGCGCCCGATGGCAAAGGCGTCCGCGGCATGCAGCGTGTCGCCGACCACCCCGCGCATGTCATATTCGCGCAGCAGGGTCGGGTGGAAAATATGGTGCACCTTGGTCAAACTCCCATCGATAATTGGGCGGCAAATCCGCTGGTCGGCAGCGCTAATGCTGCCATCATCTCGCGCAATTCCTGTCGCGCCGCCAAATGGCTGGTGCCCAATTCGCCCAGATGCCCCCGGTCGAGCAGGGTGAGGCCGGATGGGAAAAGCTCGCGGAAAATAACGCGCTCCGACAGGCCGGGCGCGGTGCGAAAACCAATGCGTTTGGCCAAATCGTCGAGCGCGCTCGACACGCGGCGCATGTTGCGCGCGTCCTGATTTTGCAGACGGTTGCGCAGCACCACCCAATCGATTGTCCCGCCATCGACCAGTGCGCGCGTCTTGCGCGCTTCCCAAATCGCTTCGGCATAAAAGCTGGGGCGTTTGACCTTGAAACTTTCGCCATCCACCTGCCCGATCAGGTCGAAATCAACAAAACTATCGTTGATCGGCGTCACCAAACTATGCGCCAGCGTCACCATATGGCGCGCCAGCCGGTCATCGCGCCCCGGCGTATCGACAATCAGGAAATCCGCCCCATCGGCGAGCGCAACAACCTTTTCCTGCAATTTTTCGATGCTGCCCGCGCCGAACACGTCAAAGCGCGGGGTGGCAAGCTCTATGTACCGGCGGGCCGCGGTTTCGCCCCGATTTTCGAGGTAGCGGTGAAAACTGCGCTGCCGATGGTCAAGGTCGATGCCCGAAACGCGCGCACCCATCCGCGCCAGCGCCACCGCGACATGGACGGCGCAGGTCGACTTGCCCGTCCCCCCCTTTTCATTGGCAAAGACGATGATGTGCGGGCTGTTGGCTGTCATGCGCGGCGGTTTCACTATTCACTTTTGTTGGCGGGCGAGCTTGCCGCTTTCGGTTCGCCCCCGCCTCTATTATGGGTGGGGGCATCATGCAAATCATCCGTAACCTTGCCGACCTCCACGCCCATATCGCCGCACTGCGCCAACAAGGGGGCGGTATTGGCTTTGTCCCGACGATGGGCGCGCTCCATGCCGGGCATCTGGCGCTGGTCGCGGCGGCAAAGGCGCGCGCGCGCCATGTCGTCACCTCCATCTTCGTCAACCCGGCGCAGTTCGGCCCGAATGAGGATTTTGACGCCTATCCCCGCACCGAGGCGGCGGATGCGGCAAAGCTGCTCGATGCCGGGGTCACCCTGCTTTGGGCGCCGCCGGTTTCGGTCATCTATCCGGCCGGCCACAGCACGCGGGTCAGCGTGGCGGGGCTGGACAGCGTGCTGTGCGGCGCGGCGCGGCCGGGGCATTTTGACGGGGTGGCCACCATCGTCACCAAACTTTTCCATCAGGTTGCGCCCGATTTTGCGCTGTTTGGGGAAAAGGATTGGCAGCAGTTGGCGATTATCCGGCGGATGACCCGCGACCTTGACCTGGCGGTCGAAATCATCGGCGTGCCCACGGTGCGCGAAGCCGACGGGCTCGCCCTCTCCTCCCGCAATGCCTATCTGAGTGCCGACGAGCGCGCCGCCGCCGCCGCCCTGCCGCGCGCATTACGCACCGCAATTGCGGCGATTGTCGCGGGCGAAGAAGTGGGCGATGCGCTCAGCACGGCCAAGGCAATGATTTTGGCGGCGGGCTTTGCCAGCATCGATTACCTCGACCTGCGCGATGGGGAAAGCCTCGACATCTGTGACAGCGCCACGGAAAATGCGCGCATTTTTGTGGCGGCGCGGGTCGGGGCGACGCGGCTTATCGATAATATGCCGCTCTATTCCCCGTAATTTGGCCAATATTTTTGCGTTAACCATTTGTTGACCATCTTTGCCCAACTTGTCCCCATCGGATGCACGATTTGCATTTAGGGGACAGAAAATGGCGATGTCACAGGAACGCGCACAAAGGCTGTTTGACGACGGGTTTGCCGGCCATCTGGCAGGCGCAGAACGCGGCGATGCGCAAAGCTATTTTGAACTGGGCATGGCCTATTCGACAGGCAGCGATGGCTGCGATGTCGATATGATCGAAGCGCATAAATGGTTTAACCTCGCCGCGCTCGCCGGTTTGCGCGAAGGTGCGGCACTGCGCGCCGAAATCGCCAGCGAAATGGAGCGTGATGAAATTGCAGAGGCACAGCGCCTCGCCCGCGCCTGGCTCTCCACCCTTTCCGGTTCGTCCGGCACTGCGTCGCGCGCGGCGGCGTAATGACAGCTATCCGTTCGGCCTAGCTATCCCTATTTTCCGGATTTCCGAGCTGTGAAATGTTCCATTTCACTCGAAATAACTCTAGCTGGGTGGTTGTATGCCCGTGAAGATCAAGGTCAGGCCGATCATATTGGCCGTGCCGTGCGACAAAATAAGGGGCCACATCGTTCGTTTTAGCAATATGTAGAAAACGCCCGAGATCAGCGCCAGCCCGCCGGTGGCCAGCG
Organism: Pseudomonadota bacterium; assembly: GCA_963205285.1. Lineage (GTDB taxonomy): Bacteria > Pseudomonadota > Alphaproteobacteria > Sphingomonadales > Sphingomonadaceae > Sphingopyxis. Next base: position 2,596 of record CAUJJQ010000183.1, read on the forward strand.
CGCCTGCCCACCCTTGATAGTAGAAATGTTGCTGGCCAAATATGACAGCTTGCAGCACGATTGCGACCCATGTTGCAAGACGGAAGCGGGTAAACAACTGTTCGAAGCGGGTAAGTAATATTCCACGAAAGAGCATTTCTTCGACAAAGCCGCCCACCACCCAAGAAACGATAATCCAATAAAGATAGAGCGGGAGATTTCCCGGTACTTTTGCAAAGCGGTTGGCATAATTGGGGTCGATGGATGTGGCGTCGTTGCCGATGAAGTTGGAAGCGGCGACCTCTATCCCGATACCTGCCACAATTGTCCCGACAAGCAAGAACAGCGACCAAAATGCTAGTTTCCCCCAGTTTTCCGGTTTTCTGAGGCCGAGTTCGCGCCAATTCTCCCCATTTTTGTACAGGCATAGGCTCGCCACAGCGATGCTGGCCAAAAGGGATATTGGTCCAGCATAAGTCCATAGGCCGCCTGCCCGCAGCAGCACATATTTGACGATGAACAACGTTGCCAAAATGAGCAACAGGTCGAATGCGGCGACCTGCGCACTGCGATTATGTTGGCTGCTAGCTTGCGCAATGGGAACATGTGCCATTTGGATTATCCGCCGCTAGCTGAAGGTCATATTTTCGGCGGGCTGCCGCAGATGTTCCTCCAGGCTCTTTTTTTTGCAATGCCTGCAGCGCTTTGGTCACTAGAGCGTCCAGATCGCTGTCGATTTCGTCAAACAGTGTCGCAAATGCCCGTGCGGTATCCTGCAAACATATTTGCAATATTTGGTATTGCGCCCGCCCCTTTGGCGTCAGGGTCAGGGTTTTGCGCCTACCATCCACAGGGTCATCCGCACGGGCGATAAGACTCAGGCTGACCAATATGTCGGCGCGTTGTGTGACCAATTGGTGCGGTTGGTGCAGCAGTTTGGCGGCGTCGGCGGCTGAAATCTGTTCTCGGTCACCGACCAGCAATAACAACGAAATGGTACGTGGCGGCGCGTGCAGACCGGCGCGATGCAATATGGCCGCCCCCTGCGCCGTTATCAGATCGGCCAAACGATCCAGCCGATTGGCCAGAAAGGCTGCGTTGAAGCGGTGAGTGTCGATATAGGACATTTTACGATGCTCATATTTATACAATATATTGTGCAATTAATTGTATAAATTGCGCATGTCAATGGCAGGGCGAAAGCCTGCCTGAATTTGCGGCATTGAGGGCGGGAAGGCGTCTCCAGAAAATATCCTCCGCTATTCGCCTTTCCCGCCGGTAAACCGGCGCGGCGTTGACAGCCCCTTTCCCTCTGCCTAGAGCAAGGCAACCGGCCAATGGGTCGGCGACCATATCCAAACCAACGCGCCGGATTCTCCATCCCCAATCGACCCAATTTCAGCCATGACGCTGCCGGGCCAAGCGCGATTTTCCACCGGAACTAGATTATGCATTTGAAAGATTTAAAGAAAAAGGCCCCCGCCGAACTGGTGGAAATGGCCGAAGAATTGGGTGTTGAAGGGGCATCGACCCTGCGCAAGCAGGATCTGATGTTCTCCATCCTGAAAGCCATGGCCGAAGATGGCGAAGAAATCATCGGTTCGGGCACGATCGAAGTATTGCCCGATGGCTTTGGCTTTCTGCGTTCGGCGGAGGCAAATTATTTGGCCGGCCCCGATGACATCTACCTCTCCCCCAACCAGGTGCGCCGTTATGGCTTGCGCACTGGCGATACGGTCGAGGGGGAAATTCGGGCGCCCAAGGATGGGGAGCGTTATTTTGCGCTCACCCGCCTCATCAAGGTCAATTTTGATGAGCCCGAAGCGGTGCGCCACCGCGTCAATTTCGACAATCTGACCCCGCTGTACCCCGATGAGCGGCTGCGGCTCGACACGCTCGACCCGACGCAAAAGGACATGTCGGCGCGCGTCATCGACATCATCTCGCCGCAGGGCAAGGGCCAGCGCGCGCTGATCGTCGCGCCGCCGCGCACCGGTAAAACCGTGCTGCTGCAAAATATCGCCAAGGCGATAACCGACAATCATCCAGAGGTTTTCCTGATCGTCCTGTTGGTCGATGAACGCCCCGAAGAAGTCACCGACATCCAGCGCAGCGTGAAGGGCGAAGTCATCAGCTCGACCTTTGACGAACCAGCCAGTCGCCACGTGCAAGTTGCTGAAATGGTTATTGAAAAGGCAAAGCGCCTGGTCGAACATAAAAAGGATGTGGTCATCCTGCTCGATTCGATCACCCGGCTTGGCCGCGCCTACAACACCGTTGTCCCGTCATCGGGCAAGGTGCTGACCGGCGGGGTTGATGCCAACGCACTGCAACGGCCCAAGCGCTTTTTCGGTGCCGCGCGCAATATAGAGGAGGGCGGGTCGCTCTCCATCATCGCCACCGCGCTCATCGACACCGGATCCAAGATGGACGAAGTGATTTTCGAAGAGTTTAAAGGCACGGGTAACAGCGAAATCGTGCTCGACCGCAAGGTTTCGGACAAGCGCATCTTCCCGTCGATTGACGTCGGCAAATCGGGTACGCGCAAGGAAGAATTGCTGGTCGAAAAGGATAAGCTCACCAAAATGTGGGTGCTGCGCCGCATCCTGATGCAGATGGGCACCGTCGATGCGATGGAATTCCTGCTCGACAAGATGAAGAACAGCAAAACCAACGAAGATTTTTTCGACACGATGAATCAGTAGGGAACCAATAGGGAGCCAATAGGATCCATCCGATGTTTGATATGCTTGTCGTCGCTACCCACACCGCCGCCCCAGCCTTGGGCGGGCCGGCTGAAATTTGGGCGGCTATCATCCATGATTTTTCCAATATCACCGAACCGGCGGCCTTTGCGGCGTTCATGCAAGTATTGCTGATCGACCTAGTGCTGGCGGGCGATAATGCGATTGTCGTGGGCGCGCTCGCCGCCGGGCTGCCCGCCAAACAACGCAAACAAGTGATTTTGATTGGTGTGCTCGCCGCGCTGGTGCTGCGCATCATCTTTGCGCTGATGGTTACCTGGCTGCTCGGCATCGTCGGCCTGGTGCTGGCGGGTGGGCTGCTGCTGCTGTGGGTGGCGTGGCGCATGTACCGCGACATCAAGGGACATGGCGCGGGCGATTCGCCGGGCTCCCCCGAAATATCGGGCGATGAGCGTTCGGGTCTGCCCGCAGGCAAAAGCTTTGCCGCTGCCGCTTGGGGGGTTGCGGTCGCCGACGTGTCGATGAGCCTTGATAATGTGCTCGCCGTTGCCGGTGCGGCGCGCGAACACCCCGGCATTTTGATCGTCGGGCTGATTTTCGCGGTCGCGCTGATGGGCATCGCGGCCAACATCATCGCGCAATATATCGAACGCTATCGCTGGATTGCGTGGTTCGGCCTCGTCGT